>DASVLM010000636.1:0-2791 GCA_036384875.1 Noviherbaspirillum sp. | reverse complement strand
CGGCATAGCGTCACGCTGGAGCTGCCTGCGCAGGAAACATGGTTCGAGGCAGACGAGTTGCGTCTCGCACAGATCGTTGCCAACCTGCTCACCAATGCCGCCAAGTACACCGATGAAGGCGGCGCCATTCGCATTGCGGCGGAGCGGCAGGGCGAAGACATTGTGATCCGGGTGCGCGACAGCGGTATCGGCATCGAGCAGGAAGCCCTGGATGAAATCTTTCGCATGTTCACCCGCGTGAAAGCCGCCTCGGCCCGCCCGGCCGGCGGGCTGGGCATTGGCCTGGCATTGGCCAAGGGGCTGGTGGAATTGCATGGCGGCAGCATCGAGGCCAGGAGCGACGGCACCGGCAAGGGCAGCGAATTCACTGTGCGTCTGCCGGCGGGCCAGGCCTCCGGACGCGCATCGGAACCTGCACCGGCCGGTCCGGCCGACACCGCCGATATTGCGCCGATGCGCCGCATCCTGATCGCCGACGACAATCGCGATGCCGCCGAATCGCTTGGCACGCTGCTCGAATTGCTCGGCCACGAAGTCGTCGTCACGTTCGACGGCGAGGAAGCCCTGATGAAGTTCGCGGAATTCCAGCCGGAAGTGGCGTTGCTCGACCTCGGCATGCCCGGGCTTTCCGGCACCGAACTGGCGCGCGCGATCCGCCATCGCCCCGACGGCAAGAAAGCCATTCTGATTGCCGTCACCGGATGGGGCCAGGAGCGCGACAAGCAGCTCGCCTACGACGCCGGTTTCGACCATCACCTGACCAAGCCGATCGACCCGAAGCAGCTGGTCCGGATGCTGACCGGCGAGCGGGAACACCTGGCGCTTTAACAGGCATCAAGATCGGCCCGCGCAGCAGTTTCCGGCGGGCTGTTGACGGTATGCCGACGGAATCGAAAAAGCCCGAGTGGCCCGGTTGGAGTAGCGGTCCACACGGTTTTTTGCTTTGCGCTACACTCGATTTCCCGTCCACCAACCAAAGCCAGCCATGCTGACAGCCACCCGCCCGCCACAACTGAAATCCGTCCTGATCGCCAGCGGGCTGGTACTCACGCTTGCGATGGGTGTGCGCCACGGTTTCGGCTTCTGGCTGCAACCGATTTCCCAGGCGCACGGCTGGACGCGCGAAACCTATTCGCTCGCGCTGGCGCTGCAGAACCTGATGTGGGGCGCCTTCGGCCCGTTCGCCGGCATGGCGGCCGACCGCTTCGGCACGGCACGGGTCGTGATCCTCGGCGCGTTCGCCTATATCGGCGGACTGGTGTGGATGGCGATGGTGGACCAGCCGACGCTGTTCATCGTCGGCTCCGGCATCCTGATCGGCGCGGCGCTCGCCTGCACCGCATTCGGCGCCGTCAGCGGCATTATCGGCCGCACCGCACCGGAAGCGAAACGTTCCTGGGCGTTCGGCATTTCTTCCGCCGCCAGTTCCTTCGGCCAGTTCATGATGATGCCGGTGGAACAGCAACTCATCTCCACCACCGGCTGGCAAACTGCGTTCTACATCCTCGCCGGCCTCGTCGGCCTGGTGATGCTGCCGATGGCCTTCGGCCTGCGCGAGACGCCCGCGGAAAAGCACACCGGCCCGCAGCAAAGCATCCTCGAAGCGACGCGCGAAGCGTTTTCGTATCGCCCCTTCCTGCTGCTCGTAGCCGGCTATTTCGTGTGCGGCTTCCAGGTCGTGTTCATCGGCGTGCACATGCCTTCCTATTTGAAGGACAAGGGCATCATGGACCCGCAGGTAGCAGTGATCGCGCTGGCACTGATCGGCCTGTTCAACATCTTCGGCTCGTTTTACGCTGGCAAGCTCGGCGGCTTCCTGCCCAAGCGCTACCTGCTGTCGACGATTTACATCAGCCGCACCGTCATCATTTCGCTCTTCCTGCTCGCGCCGCTGACGCAATGGTCGGTGTATGTATTCGCCTGCGCGATGGGCTTGCTGTGGCTGTCCACCGTGCCGCTCACCAACGGCGTGATCGCCGGCATCTTCGGCGTGAAATATTTATCCATGCTGGCGGGCTTCGTGTTCTTCTCGCACCAGGTCGGCAGCTTCCTCGGCGTGTGGCTCGGCGGCTACCTGTTCACGAAACAGGGCAGCTACGACACCGTCTGGGGCATCACCATCGCGCTCGGCGTGTTCGCCGCGCTGGTCAATTTGCCGATCAATGAAAAAGCCATCGTGCGACGCCCTGCGATGGCATGACACTCATGCATGAACGACTGAAAAAACTCTTGCTCGGCGCTGCCATCGCAGTGGTGCTGGGCCTGTCGTTCGCCGCCTACCTGCGTCCGTCTTTCGTCTTCGACCTCGCCAACCGTATCGTCCTATGCTTCTGAATCCTGCTGCGGCGCCGCTCGCGCGCCAGGCCGTCCGCGACCTCGGCGGATCGCGCATCCGTGAAGTCGCCAATGCCGGCATCGGCTTGTCCGGCGTGCTACCGTTCTGGTTTGGCGAACCGGATGAAGTGACGCCGCAATTCATCCGCGATGCGGCCAAGGAAGCGCTCGACGCGGGCGACACTTTCTACACGCACAACTTCGGCATTCCGCCGCTGCGCGAAGCGATCGCGGCTTATCTCTCGCGCCTGCACGGCCCGGTGGGCGCAGAACGCATCGCAGTCACTTCTTCGGGCGTGTCGGCGCTGATGCTGCTGTCGCAGGTGATCGTCAATCCCGGCGATCGCGTGGTGGCGGTGACGCCATTGTGGCCGAACCTGCAGGAGATCCCGAAGATTCTCGGCGCGCAGGTCCTCACGGTGCCGCTGCAGTTTGGCAAAGGTGTGGAAAGACGCTG
>DASVLM010000635.1:0-4298 GCA_036384875.1 Noviherbaspirillum sp. | reverse complement strand
GGCGCCGATGATGGAAGCCGTCGCCAAGCTGCACGGCGGGCGCGTGCCGGCACTCTGCTCCCGCACGCAGGAATACTTTCGCGACGTGTACGACCACCTGTTGCGCATCAACACCTCGATCGAGTCCATCCGCGATACCATCGGCACCGCGATCCAGGTCAACCTCTCGATGGTCACCATCGAGGAAAGCGAAGTAAACAAGCGGCTGGCCGCATGGGCCGCCATCTTCGCGGTCGCTACCCTGTTCGCCGGTGTATGGGGCATGAACTTCAAGGGCATGCCGGAACTGGAGTGGGCATACGGTTACCCGCTTGCCCTGCTTATCATGTTCGGCACCTGCGGCTATCTCTATTACCGCTTCCGCAAGTCGCGCTGGCTGTAGCTGAGGGCAGTCACACCAGCCGCACCGGAATTCGCGTCAGGCGGTATACCTTTTTCGCGATTACCTTATCCAGAATGGCACCAAGGATGCCTTTTCTGCCGCTGCCCATAACGATCGAATTGCACTGGTGCTTCTTCGCGTAGTCAGCCAGCACTTGGTCCAGTGAGCCTGCGCCGAAGGTCATGATGCAGGGAATGTACGCGACATTCAGTGCTTCGCACACCGGTTGCAGTGTACGCTCTGCCTGCATTGCCTCCAGTGCTTCGATTTCCTTTCTATCCATGTAGGCGCTGAGGCCTATGGGTACCGGTGGCTGCACATGGAGCAAATGACATTCCACTTCCGGATCGTTGGCAGCCTCGGAAAGGACAAATTCCACAGCGGGTTCCGCATCGTGCATCGTGTTGATGGGAATAAGGATCTTGTTCATGATCGTCTTTCACCTGTTGATCACGGAGACGCTGCGTTTATCGAACCCGGCGTCTCCACAAGAACAGCATAGCAATCACCTGGTAAAGGCCGCCTGAAAAGTGATGGCCGGGCGCTCAACAGGAAATCAAAATTTGTGTGGAGGTTCCCCTCTCAACCAGCATATTCCAATGAGGATGGCACTCAGAATGCCGGTGTACACCACATACAAAACCGGTCGTTCATCGGGATCGAACACAAATGTGCCGGCGCCGAGCAGGACGAAATACAAGACAACAACCATCCAGCCTTGCCAAGTGAGTGGCAAACCCCATCCCCAGCCGTAGCGTTTTGCCGGAAACCAAATGCTTTTGCCTGACATGAGCACCTCTGGAATGAAGGAACCGGTTGTTATACCGACCGGCAATTACGGCCACGCCTCCTCCGGCCAGCGCTGGCATAGATACTGGATCTCTCGCACATCGCGGGAATTTGCAAGGCGTTCGCGAAACACCGGGTCACAAAGCATCTCTGCGACTTCGGCGAGCATCTGCAGATGTTCCTGTATCCCGTCGCGGGGAACAAGCAGCACGAACATCCCCGAGACGAGTTTCTTCTCGTCGGATGAACCGAAGCTGACCGGTCGCGTCACCCGTACGAACAGGGTCATCGGCCGCGATAGCGCAGCAATCTGCGCGTGAGGAATTGCCCATCCTTCACCAAGGGCAGTCGAACCCCATTGTTCGCGCGTACACAGTCCCTCGAATACAAGCGCCCGGTCGATCTGGTGCTGGCGCTCCATCAATGTCGCGATATGCGCGAACACGTCGGCCACATCGGATGCCTCCAGATCGAGCAGGATATTCTCCGGGAACAGGAATCGCGTGAAGGAATTCATGAAAATGACGATACACATTCACGCCTAAAAATGCCCTAAAAGTTTGGTCTGTGCGGTGGCTCGTATATGTTTCCTTGATGCGGACAGGCGGCATTTTCAGAAAATCTTGATGCCGATATTGCTAACCTGCACGGAAAATTTTTCCTCGCGCCGTGATTCGCATCGCTGACTCCACCGACATTGCTTCCCTGCTGGCGCTCGAAAACGCAAGCTTCCTCGGCGACCGGCTCAGCCGCCGCAATTTCCGCCATCTGCTCGCTGGGGGAAATGCACTTACGCTGCTCGACGAGCAAGACGGACGGCTGCGCGGCTATATCATGTTGCTGTTCCGCGCCGACACTTCGGTTTCACGCGTTTATTCCATCGCCACACATCCCGAATACTTCGGACAGGGTGTCGCAGCCGGATTGCTGATGGCGTCGGAACAAGCCGCGCTGGCGCGTGGCAGTGTCATGATCAGGCTCGAAATCCGCAAGGACAACAAGGCGTCACTGCGCCTGTTCCGGACTCGCGGTTATCGCATCTTCGGTGAATACCATGCCTATTACGAGGATGGGGAAGACGCGTTCCGGCTGGAAAAGATTTTGACGCCGCATCTGCGCCTCGACCTCATGCGTGCGCCGTATTACCGGCAGACACTCGGCTTCACCTGCGGACCTTCCTGCCTGATGATGGCCATGAAAGCCTTCGAGCCGGGAATAGAGCTGAATCGCACCCTGGAACTGCAACTCTGGCGGGAGGCGACCACCATCTTCATGACGGCCGGCCATGGCGGCTGTGGCCCGCATGGACTTGCACTGGCGGCCCACCGGCAGGGCTTTCCCTCCGAGGTATATGTCAACGGCCGAGGCATCTTGTTTCAGGATTCGGTCCGCGACCCGGAAAAGCGTGAAGTCATCCGGCTGGTACAAGACGATTTCGCGCAACAAGCTGCCCGCCGAGGAATCTCTATCCATCATAAGCTGGCCGGATCGGCGGAACTGCTGAAGTGCTTCAGTGCGGGCGGCATTCCGCTGGTGCTGATCTCCGCATTTCGGCTCACGCGCGAACGCGTGCCTCACTGGGTCGTTATCACCGGCTGCGACGACAATTTCTTTTACATTCACGATCCCGACAATTCAGGCACCCGCACCAGCGACGACTGCATGAACATAGCGATCCCAAAAAGGGAATTCGAAAGGATGGCGCGTTATGGCAAGCAAGGGACGAAGGCCGTCGTGATGGTCTACCCGAAGGTGGCATGAATTTGGATGATTTTTATGGGATTGCTCCATCTCTTAATGATATTTTTATGCCCTTCGGCGTAGTGTGGTGAGTCACATCGATTCGAATCCACACGCGGATATCCATGCGCATTGCCAAATCGAGCGTCAATCCTCTTCCCGCGAAGCTCCGGCTCGCCGTGCTGGACAACGAAGACCGCCCTCCCGGCTTGCAACATACGGACGCCGAGCACTTCCTTCGAAAACAAACGGCTGACGAACTTCTGGTCGTTGTGGAAAACATTGCAGATTGCAAGGTTGCGTGGCCAGGCGCACGAATCATCCCCGCCTCCGAATACCTGGATTCGGAATCGCTTTTCGTGGAGCGTGGCGCCACCGTCATTAACCTGTGCCGCGGCTACAAGTATCTGTCCATAGGCTACTACTGCTCATTGCTCGCGGAGGCGCGCGGGCAACGCGCGATACCGTCGGTAAAAACAATCAACGATCTTTCGCGAAAGGCAATTTACAGCCTGAATACCAGCGAACTTGACAATACCCTGAACGACATTCTTGCCGCGCAGGACGAGTACTTGATGCCGGAGGAATTTTCGATGGATATCGTTCTCGGCATCACCGGTTACACACCTATGGCGGTGCTGGCGCGGCAACTGTACGAAACCTTCCCCGCCCCCCTGATGAGGGTCGAATTCGAACATGAGCGCGACTGGCATATACGCGCCATCAAGATGCAAAACATTGCGGCCTTGAACGACCGCCAAGAGCGCCTGCTTGCGGAATCCTTCAAATCGTTTCCCGGCAAGGCGCTTCCAGAAACAGGTGCGCGCCGCAAACCTCGGCAACATATTGCGATACTGCAGAACCCGGAAGAAGCACTTCCTCCGAGCAATCGCGAAGCGCTCGGCAAATTTGTCGAAGCAGGACGCCACCTTGGCATTCAGGTTTCACTGATCGAAAAGAAGGATTTTTCCCATATCGCCGAATTCGATGCGCTGTTCATCCGCGAAACGACAGCGATCAATCACCATACCTACCTGTTTTCGAAAAAGGCCGAAAGCGAGGGCCTGATCGTAATGGATGACCCGTTGTCCATCCTGCGCTGCACCAACAAGGTATATCTGGCCGACCTCATGCGCCTGAACGATATTCCAACACCGCTGACCTTCGTGCTGAGGGAAGACGATCTTTGCGATATTGCAGCACTTGAAAACGAAATCGGTTATCCAATGGTGATGAAGATTCCCGACGGCGCGTTTTCCCGAGGAGTTTCAAAAGTGACCAGCCGCGAAGAATTCCTGCGCACGGCCGCCGATTTTCTCCGGAACTCTTCCCTCATCCTGGTGCAGGAATACTTGTACACGGAATTCGACTGGCGCATCGGCGTGCT
>DASVLM010000634.1:0-2358 GCA_036384875.1 Noviherbaspirillum sp. | reverse complement strand
GTGCCGCTGTATAACGGCACCGGCTGGCAGTCGGTCAACGCAAGCGACACCGGCTGGAGCAACCAGATTCGCTATACGACGCCCAACTTCGGCGGGTTGACGGCCAACGTGCACTACCAGTTCGGTGAGGTGGCGGGCAACAACAGCAACCACAATGTCGGTGCAAGCTTCCTGTACTTCCATGGACGTTTCGGAGTGGGCGGATTTGCGCACAGAGTGCGAATGGACAATCCGCTCGCGGGCACCGTCGGCAACATCAAGCTGGGCTTCTCACAGCAGGATGCGTGGATGCTCTCGGGAAAAGCAGGCTTCGGCCCTGTCAATGTGTACGCCAATTACGAGCAAACCCGCAACGATAACTATGCAGGCGCGCCTGGCGATGCCAGAAGCAAGACCTGGAGCCTGAGTGCGGATTACGCTGCCGGCCAGGGCAAGCTGCTCGCCGCGTTTGCCGGCACCAAATGGAACGGCTCTCCCGGAGTGGCCCTTGACGGCAGCAAGCGAGAGACCCTTTCGCTCGGCTATGACTACGGTCTTTCCAAACGCACGGATGTGTACATGGTGTATATGAGCGACAAGATCACCAACTACGATCGCGGCAATTCCTTCGCCGCAGGCATCCGTCAACGTTTCTAGTCGACGAGCAGGAATGTAAAGACAAGCCTGAAAGAAACCAGTCCCAAAAAGGAAGGCCGGCACGCCCGATGCATGCCGGCCTTTCCTTTTGCCTCATCAGTCCGGCTTTTATTGCCGGGTTTTACTGCGTCGCGCTGATCATTACTTGTTCTTGTCGGCCGCGTTTTCCATCTTCTGGCCGCCCTTTTCCACATCCTGGCCGAATCCCTTCATCGTGTTGCAGGCGGTCAGGCCGAATGCAAACATCATGATGCTCAGTACGGAGACGATCTTTTTCATGGTTTTTTCCTTTCAGTTGGACGAGTAAAACGTTCTTCTCCACAATGCCTCGCGCTGCCCGCGCCCGCGCAATTGCAGGCAGCGTCGCGGCAAGCTACCGCGGCGGCGTGCGCATCGGGATGCGCGCCGCCACATCGGCCACTATCGATATGAGTCTGCCAATGGTGTCGATGTTCGGACTATTGCGTAGCGTCAAAGAAGTGGCCGCGCTGCCTCCCTTCATCGCCGTGCGCACAATGCGGGCCGGGCCGATGACGACGACGGCCGCGATCGCCGCTGCGCACAGTACCGGATGCTGCGCCACCCAGCGCATTGCCGCGCTGCGCGGGAAGCGGTCGTCGGGCAGCGCGTAGACGGCATGGCGTCCGACAGGGTGGGCTGCATTGGCGATCACCTCCGGCTGGTTGTGCAGCATGCGCCGGTAGCGCTCGCGCGAAACGGCCATCCTGTCGAGAATGGCCTGGCGTTCATCTTCCAGTGAGTGTCCGCTCATAGGCTTTCCTTGATCGTTTCGAGGTCGCGATGCAACTCGGTGCGCAGCATGTTGGTCAGCGGCGGCGAGCGGAAATGCTTCAGGCAGAGATTGAGTGCAATGGCAGCGATGCCACCGTACAGCAGCACCACGAACCACGCGGCCAGCGGACGATAGCTGGAGTCCCAGAAGCTGACGATCACCGCCAGCCCGAAGAACACGATGGCGAGCAGGCCGAACAGCGCTGCCACGACGAAGCCGGCAATACGCATCGCGAGCTGCTGCTCGCGGATCTTGAATTCGACCTTGAGCAGGTCGAGGTAATCGCTGATGCGGTCGAGGACGATGACGTAGATCTGTTTCGATTTCTGGAGAGTGGAGAGCATGGCATCCTCCCTGTTATGCACGGCGGCATGGCGTGCCGCCGTAAGCGTCGCAACGCCTCCGCAGCGGTGCATGCGGAGGCGGCGTTCCTGTGCAGCGATGCTTGCCGAGACTTAACGGCGCTTGAACAGCAAGCCGAGCAAGAGGCCGGTGCCGACCGCGAACGCGACAGATTGCATCGGCTTGTCTTTCACATACTCGGTGGTGGTTTCCATGCCGCGGTTGAATTGCTGCGTCGCCTGGTCGGCGATGCCCTTGGCGGCGTAGCGTACCGAGCTGAACTTCGCCATCAGTTGACGATGGGCTTGCGCAAGTTCATCGTCGGACAGGCTCGGTGCGCGGTTCACCAGCGCGTCGAGATCGTTCTTCAGGCCGGACAGCTCGCCGCGCAGGTTTGCGGCTGTGCGTTGTGCTGCGCCCTTGGCTTCGTTGAACATCCCTTTCGCTGCCTGCGTGGCCGTACCAACCGATCCTGCCTTGTCGCTGCCGTTGCCGCTGATGTGAGTCCCATTGGTTTCCATGTATCGCTCCTTGACAAGTATTGACTGATCGAACGAATCCGCATCCGGCCGGTTGCCCGGATGGCG
>DASVLM010000633.1:0-4792 GCA_036384875.1 Noviherbaspirillum sp. | reverse complement strand
CGAGGTGGGCAAGGGGAGCGAATTCGTCTTTTCGGTCACGGTGGGATTGGACAAGAAGAGCATGGTGCCGCATGCCAGCGAAGAGTTGCGCGATTTGAACATCCTGGCCGCGGACGACCACCCCCTGGTGCGCAAGGTACTGGGCAATCTCGGCCAGTCGCTCCACTGGCACGTGACCACCCTGGAGAGCGGGGCGCAGGTACTCGAAGAATTGCGTCGAAGCCGCAGCGAGGGCCGGTATTACGACTATCTGCTGCTCGATTGGCATATGCCCGGCATGGATGGCATGGAAACCCTGAAACAGGCCAAGACGGCGCGCGACATCACCTTGCCCTTGACCTTGCTGATGGCGTCGGCTTTTGAATTGGACCGCGCCCTGGCCGGCGAAGAGTATGGCGACCTGGACGGGGTGCTGGCCAAGCCGGTGACGGCGGCCGGCCTGTACGAGGCCATCAGCCACGTGCATGCCGGCGAGGTGCTGCAATTTACGCCTTCGCCGCTGAAAAACGCGGGTCGCCTGCAGGGCATGCGATTGCTGGTTGCGGAAGACAACGATATGAACCAGCACGTGATCGAGCAGATACTGACGCGCGCGGGGGCCGATGTGACCATCGCGGCCAACGGCTTTGCCGCGGTCGAAGTCTTGCGCGCGGACCAGGGATTCGACGCGGTGATCATGGACGTGCAGATGCCGGTCATGGACGGCTACGCCGCAACGGAGGCAATCCGCAACGAACTCGGGCTGAGCGAGCTGCCCATCTATGCGCTGACCGCGCACGCGTCGCCGCACGACCGGGACCTGAGCCGCAAGGCGGGCATGAACGGCCACATCGTCAAGCCGATCGACGTGGATCTTCTTTTCAGCATGCTCAGGGGCAGGCAGGCCGCCCTTTCAACGGATGCCGCGCCGGCGCCGCCGGACGAGGCGGAGCCGGCCGCGTTGCCGGAACTCGACGTGGCGGCCGGCCTGCGTAATTTCGCGGGCCAAAAGGCCAAATATTACGAACTGCTGCGCGGCTTCGCCCAGGGCCACGGAAGCGACGCGGAGCTGGCATTCCGGCTCTATCGGGAAGGCGACGCCGGCGGTGCCGCGAAACTCGTGCACGACTTGTGCGGCATGGCGGCGGTGCTGCATGCGGCGCGCCTGAGAAGCATCGCCTCGGACCTTGAGAAATCCTTGCGTGCCGGGGCTGAGGCCGGCGCCGGATTCACCCCCTTGCGCGAGGCGATGCACGACTTGCTGGAACGGATCGAGGATCAGGTCGAAAGGCCGTCCGTCTGACATTCCTGCGCTTGCGAAAAGTCAAAAACGGCACGAAGGGCGCAAGCTATGCTGGGCCGCACCGTTCCCCATTACAGAAGGACGCGCCATGGCGGCTCACTCCTATCGTCCCGACATCGACGGCTTGCGTGCGGTTGCCGTGCTCGCGGTCGTGGCCTTCCACGTCAGCTCACGCGTTGTTTCCGGCGGCTTTGCCGGGGTCGACGTGTTTTTCGTCATCTCGGGCTATCTCATCACCGGCTTGATCCAAAAACAGCTCGATGCGGGCCGGTTCGGCTTTCTGGATTTCTACAAGCGGCGCATCAAGCGCCTGCTGCCGGCCTATGCGGTCGTTTCCCTCTTTACGCTGGCCGTATCGAGCTATCTGCTCATACCGAACGACTATATCTTCTATACTACCTCGCTTGCCGCGTCCTGGGCCTTTTGTTCGAACGTGTTCTTTTCCATGCTGAGCTGGGGTTATTTCGGCCAACGCACGGAGGAGTTTCCGCTGCTTCACACGTGGTCGCTCTCGGTGGAGGAGCAGTTCTACTTCGTCTTCCCGGCCTTGCTGCTCCTGCTGCAGCGCCGCCTGGGCAGGGCCAAGGTTCCGGTGCTGATTGCCGCCGCCGTGGTTTTCGTCGCGCTGTCGGAGTGGAAGACCGGCAGGGTGGGCACGTATTTCCTGCTGCCTTACCGCGCGCATGAATTGCTGATCGGCGCCCTGGCTTTCTTCGCTTCGGAAAGGAAGCCGGCCGGCGGCCGCCATGCGGCGCTGCTCGCGGTTCTCGGCGCAGTATTGGTGCTCGGCTCGTTGTTTCTGCTGCGCCGCGAGATGCACTTTCCCGGCCTGAATTCCTTGTATCCCAGCGTCGGAACGGCCTTGCTGCTCTATGCCGGCACGGGCAGCAATGCCGTATCCGCGCTGCTGTCGCACAAGCGGCTGGTGGCGATCGGGCTGATCTCGTATTCGCTCTATCTCTGGCATTGGCCGATTTTCTCGTTCCTGCGCTATCGGCAAATCGAGCTTACCGCGCCGGTTGCGCTGGCCGCCGTGCTGCTGTCGGTGGGGCTGGCTTATCTGACCTGGCGTTACGTCGAGATGCCGATCCGCATGAACCGCAGCCTGTCGTTTCGTGCCGCCGGCTTGCGCTACTATGCCGCGCCTGCCGCGTTGTTTCTCATGGTCGGGCTTTATTCCTATGGAACCGAAGGGGCGCCGGCGCGCTTTTCACCGGAATCGCGGCAGCTCATATCGAGCTATTCTTTCGAACGCGATCTGAAAAATGCCTGTGCCATCAAATCGGGCGAGTACCAGGGGGTGACGCTGGACTATCTGCAGAAAAATTGTGCATTCGGCGTTGTCGGGAAAAAGGAGGCCGACATCCTGCTCTACGGCGACTCGCATGCCAATCACTTCAAGCCTTTCGTCGAAACCATGGCGCGCGAAGGCGGGCTGGAGATGGTGTATTACGTCGAAGGGAGTTGTTCGGCCATCGATCTGGCCGAAGGCGGGAACGGGGGAAGCGGGCCGTCGGCATGCCAGCGCAGGAACGCCGACCTGCTCAAGCTGGCCGGCAATTTCCGTTTCGTTGCCGTCGCCAGCTTTTGGGATTACAAGGGCAGGGAGGCATTGTTCGACAGCAGGCTCGATACCGTCGTCCGCAGCATCGTTGCGGCCGGGGCGACGCCGGTGCTCTTCAAGGACAATCCGTTTTACAGCACCGATCTGTCCCAATGCGTGCTGTTCCGGCAGCGCGGCTGGACCGATCCTGGCCGCGACTGCAATATTCCCTACCGTTTCGTCAGCGACAGCCAGGATTCGATGAATGCGGTGATAGACCGCATTCAACGCCGCTATCCGCAGACTGTGGTCGTGGACCCGAGAGCGGTCATGTGCAATACGGCGGAGTGCCTGACCAGCATCGGCAACATCGCGCTGTACAAGGATGCCAACCACATCAACGCGAAGGCCGCGGTCTTGCTGGCGCAGCGCTACATGGCGGCCAAGGGCAATCCGTTTGCCGTGCCCGCGCGCACCACCGCGATGAAGGATGGCGAGAGGGGACGCAACTGAAAGGGCGCAACTGAGCGCTGTCATCCGTCCTTGCGGATCTGCAGGAAGAACTGCGCCTTGACCAGGCAGGCGCGCAAGTGGCCGATGGAAAATGGCGGCGCGCCGGGCAGGGCTTGCGCCATGGTTTCAAGCTCTCTTGAGGAGAGCAGGCGCAGGGCAGGTTCCCCATCCTTGACGCTCATGCCGAAGTGCCGCAGCAGCGGTTGCCACCATGTACGCGGCAGCCAATGCCACAAGAGGCGATGCGTGTGGAATTCGAGAGGATGCCAGCGGTTGGCCGTGGCGATGAAGCAGCCTTTCCGGCAGACGCGAAACAATTCCCGTATCAACAGGCCTTGCGCTTCGGCCGAACCCAGCTGGTCCATCACCCCGTCGCAGTAGATCCAGTCGAATTCCAGATCGTCGAACGGCAGGCCGCGGCGCAAATCCTGGCGTTGCGCATTGAGCGTCTTCTTAAGGTTTGCGGAGGCGGAAGAGGCGGCCTGGCGCGGCCCTGTTCCTCCGCCGCTCGCCTGCATCTGGTGCGATTTGCCGGTCCAGGCAAATTGGATCGCTATGTGGTGGCCATGGCCGAGTTCGCTTGCGCCGACTTCGAGAACGGTGCCCTGGGCATCGCCTTCGCGAAAATTCTCGAAAGCCGATCGCAGGGACTCTTTGTTGATGCTCATGTTTAGCCTTTCTTTTTTTGCGCTGCTCTGGGATGCGTTAGTTCGCAGAGTGGCACGATACGTGGCGCGAATCCATACACGTAGCGGGAAATCCGTTGAGGAGATGACAAAAGTCAAGGCCGGGATATTCCAGGCAGGGTGTAATGAGCACTGTTCCGAGCGCGTTGTGTGCCGAGCTGCACGCTTCATCGATCAGGTTGTTCGGGCCAGCTTAGCTCAACGGGTAGAGCACTTGAAATGTAATCAAGAGGATGGGGGTTCGAGTCCTTCAGTTGGCGCCAGTTTTGCGTTCGAGATTTTTCGGATTTGCGCATTCGTTTGGCATTCGTTCACGCAGGCGATGGAAATCGGGGTCTACATCATGTCGGCAACGTACAGCAAGATGGCACCAGGTTACGCGCAGCCGCTGCAGGGCGCGGAGGCGCCGGGACGGTCTCTCGACGAGACGGTAACGGGAGACGTGCCGTGCACGCCCGCCGATCTCGGCATGCTCGCCACGCAGTGTTTCGAAAACGAGGTGCCGTCTTTCGTCAAGCCGGAATTGGAACGCCTCTATGGCAGCCTCTATTCGAGCCTGCCGGAACTTCAAGTCGGCGGCAAGCTTGAGGACGCCAGCACCTATGTCGTAAGGCAGGGCGGCGACATTGTCACGCTGCTGCTGTTTCGCCGCAACGGCCGCCTGGTCGAGGTCTTGAACGAAGTGATCGAGCTCGATGGTTCGGACCTCGCCCGTTTCACGGCATTCATCTTTGAGAATTACCCGTCTTCGGATGCGGTGTCGTTTCG
>DASVLM010000632.1:0-1861 GCA_036384875.1 Noviherbaspirillum sp. | reverse complement strand
CTGGCGCGTTATCTGCCTAACGGCGATATTGAATATCTCGGCCGTATTGACAATCAGGTCAAGATCCGCGGCTTACGCATCGAACCCGGCGAAATCGAAGCAGCGCTGGCAGCCTTGCCTGAGGTACGCGAGGCAGTCGTGCTGGCGCGCGAAGACATACCCGGCGAAAAACGGCTGTCAGCTTATGTCGTGGCCCGGCAGGAAGCGGATGTCGATGCGGAGGTATTGCGTGCCAAGCTTGCGCAGACGCTGCCGGATTACATGGTGCCGTCGCATTTCATCCTGCTCGACCGCCTGCCGCTCACGCCTAACGGCAAGATCGACCGCAAGGCATTGCCTGCGCCAAGCGCCTCTCGTGGCGACGATGGCTATGCCGCACCGCGTACACCAACCGAAGAAACATTGGCCGCTATCTGGGCCGAGGTGCTCAAGCTTGATCGCGTCGGCATCCACGACAATTTCTTTGTCCTCGGCGGACATTCCTTGCTCGCTACGCAAGTGATCTCCAAACTGCGCAACGCATTTCAGATCGATTTGCCGTTGCAGGCATTGTTCGATGCACGCACCATCCAAGAACTGGCGCACCGTATCGAGGCGGCGCGCAATGTGCCTGTTGCACAAGCGACGTCGCACGGTATCGCGAAGCCGGCCATTGTTCCTGTCGAGCCTGACGATCTCGATGCATTCCCGCCGCTCTCATTCGCCCAGCAGCGGCTATGGTTCCTGAACCGGCTTCACCCCAACCTGCCGAACTATTACATCACGCCTTACTGGCGACATTTGCAAGGCAACGTGGACCAGCCGGCGTTGGCCAACGCACTGAACGCCGTGATAGCGCGCCACGAGGCATTGCGTACCACCTTCCCGACCAAGGATGGCGTGCCCTGGCAGTCGGTTGCGCCGCAACTGAACCTGGACTTGCCATTGACGGATTTATCCGAACTGCCGCCGGCCGAACGTGAAACCCGCCTGCACATGCTGATGCAGGACGAGGCCGGCACGCCTTTCGACCTGGCGGCCGGGCCGCTGATCCGTGCCAAGCTGTTGCGCACAGGCCCGCAAAGCTGGTTGTTCATGTTGACCATGCACCACATCGTCACCGATGGCTGGTCGCTGCGTGTGCTCGATGCCGAACTGGAACAACTCTATGATGCATTCATGCGGAACCAGCCCGCTCCCTTGCCGACATTGACAATCCAGTACACCGATTTCACGCGTTGGCAGCATGCATGGCTGTCCGGCGACACGCTGGAGCACTTGCGCAGCTATTGGCGGGAGCAGTTAAAGGACGCACCGGCACTGCTGGATCTGCCTGTCGACAAGCCGCGGCGCACGGTGCAGACCTATGCCAAGGGCGTCCTGCCGTTCTCGCTCGACGAAAAGCTCAATGCGCGGCTGGAAGCCTTGAACCGCTCGCATAACGTCACGCTGTTCATGACCCTGCAGGCGGTCCTCAAGGTGTTGTTCCATTGCTGCAGCGGCCAGAACGATATCAGCATCGGCGGCCTGGTCGCCAACCGACATCATGCCGAGCTGGAACCGCTCATCGGCTTCTTCTGCAACACGGTGGTGTTCCGCAGCCGGCTGCAGCCGCAGCGCAGCTTTGCTGACCTGCTGGCGCAAGTGCGTACCACGACGCTGGAAGCCTATGCGCATCAGGATCTACCGATCGAACTGGTGCTTGACGCCTTGGGCGTGCAACGTACCCTGAGCCACTCGCCCCTCTTCCAGGTGTTGCTGGTGCTGCAGAACACGGGAGGTGAAAGGCCGGCGTCTGCCTGCAGCGCGCTGCAGGCACAGGCATCGCGAAGTATGCACATGTTGCCGCTGCCTTCGGAACCGGGTGACGGGCAACGGGAAA
>DASVLM010000631.1:0-5480 GCA_036384875.1 Noviherbaspirillum sp. | reverse complement strand
TGAAATACACAGGCGTAACATCCATTCAAGACTCTTGAGGAGGCAAACATGAGCGACAAAAACTACGACAACATGCAGCATTCCGAGATCGGCGACCGCATCGTTGATGATCTCAGGCGCGGCGTGACGCGCCGCGATGTGATGAAGACGCTGCTGGCCGGGGGCATGCTGGCCTCGACCGCCGGCGGCTTGCTGACACACGCCGGCAACGCCTTTGCACAGACCCCGAAGAAGGGCGGCAAGATCCGCGTGGCTGTTGGCTCCGGCTCCACCGCCGACACGCTGGACCCGGCCAAGGGCGGCAACATCGCCGACTACGTGCGCCACTTCATGTTCTACAACTGCCTGACCGCCATCGACACCAAGCTCGCCCCGCAGATGGAGCTGGCTGAATCGATCTCCACCAAGGATGCGGTGCTGTGGACCATCAAGCTGCGCAAGGATGTGCGCTTCCATGACGGCAAGCCGCTGACCTCGGCCGACGTGGTGTATTCGCTGACGCGCCACAAGAATCCCGCGACCGCTTCCAAGGTCAAGCAGGTGGCCGAGGAGTTCGCCGAAGTCAAGGCCACCGGCCCGAACGAAGTCCAGGTCAAGCTGGCGGCGGCCAATGCCGACCTGCCGGCAATATTGGGTACTTCGCACTTCGCCATCGTCAGGGACGGCACAACCGACTTCGCCACCGCGAACGGCACCGGCCCTTACAAGTGCAAGGAATTCAAGCCGGGCGTGCGCTCGATCAGCGTGCGCAACGACAACTACTGGAAGCCGGGCAAGCCCTACCTCGACGAGATCGAATACTTCTCGATTCCCGACGAGGCCGCGCGCGTGAACGCGCTGCTGTCCGGCGACGTGCAGCTGATCAATGCGCTCAATCCGCGCTCGGCACCGAGCATTACGCCCGAGTCCGGCTGCATGCTGATGGAGTCGAAGACCGGCAATTACACCAACCTCATCATGCGCGACAACCTCGGCCCGGTGAAGAATCCCGACTTCGTGCTGGCGATGAAATACATGATGGACCGCGAACAGATCCGCAAGGTGTCTATGCGCGGCTTCGGCATCATCGGCAACGACCAGCCTGTCCAGCCCAGCAACCGCTACTATTTCGCCGGCCTGCCGCAACGCGCCTACGACCTGGACAAGGCCAAGTTCCACCTGCAGAAGTCCGGCATGGCCGGCATGAGCCTGCCGCTGGTGTGTTCGACTGCCGCCACCGGCTCGGTCGACACGGCGCAGATCCTGCAATTGTCGGCCCAGAAGATCGGCCTGAACCTGGACATCAAGCGCATGCCGCCGGATGGTTATTGGTCTAACCACTGGGCCAAGCATCCTCTCTCGTTCGGCAACATCAATCCGCGTCCGACGGTCGACCTGATGTTCACGCTGTTCTTCAAGTCCGACGCGGGGATGAACGAGTCGGGCTGGAAGAACGAGAAGTTCGACCAGTTGCTGGTGGCCGCGCGCGGCGAAACCAACGACGCCAAGCGCAAGCAGATGTATGCCGACATGCAGGTGCTGGTGCATGAGCAGGGCGGCATCGGCATCCCGATGTTCAACAACTCGCTCGACGGCTTCACCAACAAACTCAAGGGCTTGAGCCCGCACCCGATGGGCGGCATGATGGGCTACATGTTTGCCGAGAACGTCTGGCTCGAGGCCTGACGTTGCAAGGCCGGTGCCGGAATCCTGTACTGCCGCGGCACCGGCCGTTTCACTGATGAAGGACCAATCATGAACGGAACCACAGTACGACTCGTCGCCAACCGGATCGGTGTGGGCTTGCTGACCCTGCTGGCGGTGTCGCTGGTGATCTTCACGATCACCAACCTGCTGCCCGGCGATGCGGCGCAGGCCCTGCTCGGCCAGGAATCGACGCCGGAACTGCTGGCCGCCCTGCGCGCCAAGTTCGGGCTGGATCAGCCGGCCTATATCCGCTATTTCCACTGGCTGGGCGGCATGCTGACAGGCCACCCCGGCATTGCCCTGGCCAACGGCTTGCCGGTGACCGAGATGATCGGCGGACGTTTGCCGAACTCCCTCATGCTCGCTGCCGCGACCACGGCTGTGTCGGTGCCGGTCGCGCTAGCTTTGGGCATCACCTCGGCGATGTATCGCGGCTCGCTGTTCGACCGCACCGTCAGCGTGGCGACGGTGTGGACGGTATCGGTGCCGGAATTTTTGATCGCCACCGTGGCGGTGCTGATTTTCGCGGTCAAGCTGCGCTGGCTGTCGGCGCTCTCGCGTACCGAGGACATCGCCACCTTCGGCCAGTTCCTGCGCGTATATGCGATGCCGGTGATGACGCTGTGCTGCGTGATCGTGGCGCAGATGGCGCGCATGACCCGCGCCGCGGTGATCGACCAGTTGAATTCCTCGTACGTCGAGATGGCCCGCTTGAAGGGCGTGCGGCCGATCCGCATGGTGCTGTTCCATGCGCTGCCGAACGCGGTGGGCCCGATCGCCAATGCGGTGGCGTTGTCGCTGGCGTACCTGATCGGCGGCGTGATCATCGTTGAATCGATCTTCAACTATCCGGGTATCGCCAGCCTGATGGTCGACTCCGTCTCGATGCGCGACATGCCGGTAGTACAAGCCTGCGCCATGCTGTTCTGCGCCGGCTACCTGGTGCTGCTGACCCTGGCCGACGTATGCGCCATTCTTTCCAATCCGAGGCTGCGGAAATGAACAACTCCATGAATACCTCCGTGATATCTCCTGTTGCCAAGCGCAAGCCGCGTCGCCGCATGCCGCTCTCGGGCATGATCGGCATTGCGATCGTGGCCTTCTGGCTGTCGATGGCGCTGGTCGGGCCATATATCGCTCCTTACGATGTGGGCGGCGTGACCGGTGACGACGTGTTTGCGCCGATGAGCGCGCATTACTTGCTGGGTACCGACTACCTCGGGCGCGACATGCTTTCGCGCATCCTGCACGGCGCGCCGTACACCATCGGCGTGGCGCTGGCCGCGGTACTGATCGCCAGCTCCACCGGCACCGCGCTGGCCTTGTGCGCGGCCGCCGTGGGCGGCTGGTTCGACGCCATCGTCAGCCGCATCGTCGACATCATGATCACCATTCCCAGCAAGCTCTTGGCGTTGTTGATGGTGGCCTCGTTCGGCGCGTCGGTGCCGCTGCTGATCATCACTGCCGCAGTGAGCTACATGCCAGGCGCCTACCGCATCGCGCGTGCCTTGGCGGTGAACGTGCAGGCCATGGATTATGTGCAGGCGGCAAGGTCGCGCGGCGAGGGACTGTTCTACATCACCCTCTTCGAAATGCTGCCCAACATGATCCGTCCCGTGCTGGCCGACTTCGGCCTGCGCTTCCTGTTCATCGTGCTGCTGCTCTCCGGCCTGAGTTTCCTCGGCCTGGGCATACAGCCGCCGGAAGCCGACTGGGGCTCGCTGGTGCGCGAGAACATCATCGGCCTGGGCCAGGGCGCGCCTGCGCTCATCATGCCGGCAATTGCCATTGCAACATTGACCATCGGCGTCAACATGGCCATCGATGGCCTCATGGGCCGCAAGCGTCGCGGAAGCGAGGGTTGAGATGAACGACAAGATGAAAGAAATCGTCAAGGTATCCGGCCTGCGGGTGACTGCCCGCAACGACATGGGCGAGGAATTTCCCATCGTCCACGGTGCGGAGTTCTCGATTCAAAAGGGTGAAGTGCTTGCGTTGATCGGCGAATCCGGTTCGGGCAAGACGACAATTGCGCTGGCGCTGATGGGCTATGCCCGCGCCGGCTGCCGCCTGGCCGGCGGCACGGTCACCGTCGCCGGCCACCAGGTGCTGTCGATGAGCGAAAGCCAGCTGGCCGGCTTGCGCGGCCGCAAGGTCGCCTATATTGCGCAAAGCGCCGCCGCTTCCTTCAACCCGTCCAAGCGGTTGATGGACCAGGTGATCGAAAGCGCGATGATCCACAAGGTGATGTCGCGCGAGCAAGCCGAAGCCAAGGCAGTGCAGTTGTTCCGCGAACTGGCCCTGCCGGACCCGGAAAACATCGGCATGCGCTACCCGCACCAGGTGTCGGGCGGCCAGCTGCAGCGCCTGATGGCGGCCATGGCCATGATCACCGATCCGGACCTCGTCATCCTCGACGAGCCGACTACCGCGCTGGATGTGACCACGCAGATCGAAGTCTTGCGCGCGTTCAAGAAGGTGGTGCAGGAACGCGGCAGCACGGCGGTGTATGTGTCGCACGACCTGGCGGTGGTGGCGCAGATGGCCGACCGCATCGTGGTGCTGCGCGACGGCGAGATCCGCGAAACCGGCCGCACCGAGCAGATCCTGACCAATCCTGCGCATCCCTACACCAGGAGCCTCCTGGCCGCGATCGCTCCCAAGCGCAATACCGGCAGCGTTGAACCCAAGCCATCGCAGGAGCATCCGCTCTTGGAAGTGCGCGGCCTGTACGCCTCCTACGGCGTGGCAAAACGCGGCGTGCCGGTCAAGTGCGTGCTGGACGACATCAACCTCGTCATCCCGCGCGGCGCCACCGTCGGCGTGATCGGCGAATCGGGTTCCGGCAAGACCACGCTGGCGCGCGCCATTGCCGGCATGGTCGCGCCCTCAGAAGGCGAAATCCTGCTGGACGGCAAGCGGCTCGCGCCCACGCTCGAAGGCCGTACGCGCGAACAGTTCCGCCGCATCCAGTTCGTGTTCCAGAACGCCGATACCGCGCTCAACCCCACGCATACCATCGAGCGCATCCTCGGCCGTCCGCTGGAGTTCTACCATGGCATGAAGGGCGAGGCGAAGCGCAAGCGCGTGATGCAATTGCTCGACCTGGTCAAGCTGCCGTCGTCGGTGGCGGACCGCCTGCCGGGGGAATTGTCCGGCGGCCAGAAGCAGCGCATCAACCTCGCGCGTGCGCTGGCGGCGCAACCCGACCTCATCCTGTGCGACGAAGTCACGTCGGCACTCGACACCGTGGTCGGCGCCGCCATCCTCGAGCTGATGGCCGAGCTGCGCAAGGAACTGAACGTGTCGTACATGTTCATCAGCCATGACATCAACACGGTGCGCGCCATCTGCGACGATATCGTGGTGATGTATTCCGGCCACAAGGTGGAGTCGCGCAAGCGCGAGGCCTTGGCACTGCCGCCGTTCCATCCGTATTCGCACTTGCTGATCTCGTCGGTGCCGGCCTTGCGCCGCGGATGGCTGGAAGAGGTCAGCGGCCGCACGGCGTCGTCGCTGCCGCGGCTGACCTCGTCTGGCGAGATGCGCGGCATCTGCTCTTTCCTCGACCGCTGCCCGCTGCGTGTGGACGGCGTGTGCAACAACCTGCCGCCGCCGCGCCAGCAGCTCGACAACGGCGGCAGCATCCTCTGCCATCGGTCGGAAGGGGAGCTGCGCAACATCCAGACGCCGCTGCGCCTCGTTGAAGGAGAAGTTGCGTGAGCCGGCGTTTCGTTCGCCTGGCGGAAACCAACCGTCCGCGCGTACGGATCACCATAGACGGTCACCCACCC
>DASVLM010000630.1:0-2107 GCA_036384875.1 Noviherbaspirillum sp. | reverse complement strand
TTCGTCAATGCCGCGACCTGGGGCTTGCTGGTGACCGGCAAACTGGTTGCCACCAGCAGCGAACACGGCCTCGGCGCGGCACTCACGAAGCTGATTGCGAAGGGCGGCGAGCCGCTGATCCGCAAAGGCGTCGACCTGGCGATGCGCATGCTCGGCAACCAGTTCGTCACCGGCCAGACCATCGCCGAAGCACTCGCCAACAGCCGCGACAATGAAGCGCGCGGCTACCGCTATTCCTATGACATGCTGGGCGAGGCGGCACTGACCGAAGACGACGCAGCGAAATATCTTGCCGCCTATGAAGAAGCGATCCATGCGATCGGCCGCGCCTCCGCCGGCCGCGGCATCAAGGATGGCCCCGGCATTTCGGTGAAACTGTCGGCGCTGCATCCGCGCTACTCCCGTGCGCAGCATGAACGCGTGATGAGCGAACTCTTGCCGCGCCTGAAGAAGCTCTTGTTGCTGGCGAAGGAGTACCGCATCGGCCTGAACATCGATGCCGAAGAAGCCGATCGCCTCGAACTCTCGCTCGACTTGATGGAAGCGCTCGCCTTCGACCCGCAACTCACCGGCTTCGACGGCATCGGCTTCGTGGTGCAGGCATACCAGAAGCGCTGTCCGTTCGTGATCGATTACCTGGCCGATCTCGCGCGCCGCAGCGGCCATCGCTTCATGATCCGCCTGGTGAAGGGCGCCTACTGGGACGCCGAGATCAAGCGTGCGCAAGTCGACGGTATGCCGGGCTATCCGGTCTACACGCGCAAGGTGCATACCGACGTGTCCTACCTGGTCTGCGCGCGCAAGCTGCTCGACAACACCGACGCCCTCTATCCGCAATTCGCCACGCACAACGCACATTCGCTCGCGGCCATCCATACCTGGGCGAAGGAACGCGGCTGCGAGGATTACGAATTCCAGTGCCTGCACGGCATGGGCGAAACGCTGTACGACCAGGTCGTCGGTGCAGAAAAGCTCGGCCGTCCCTGCCGCATCTACGCGCCGGTGGGTTCGCATGAAACGCTGCTGGCCTACCTCGTGCGCCGCCTGCTGGAGAATGGCGCGAATTCGTCCTTCGTGAACCAGATCGTCGATGAAAACGTATCCATCGACATGCTCACCGCCGATCCCTTCGAGATCGCGCGTGCCGGCGGCGGTGCGCCGCATGCGCAAATCCAGCAGCCGGTCGACCTGTTCGGTGTGGAGAGGAAGAACTCCGCCGGCCTCGACCTTGCCAACGAAGACGTGCTGCGCCAGCTGGCCGACGCATTCGATGCGCTCGCATCGAAGCAGTGGCATGCCGCACCGCTGCTGGCGACGGAGGCATCGCCTTCCATGAATGCGCAGCCGGTGCTCAATCCCGCCGACCGTCGCGATATGGTGGGCAGCGTGGTGGAAGCGAGTGTCGATGATGTCGATCGTGCGCTCGTCTGTGCGGAGAATTTTGCAGCCGACTGGGAGAACCTGCCGCCGTCGCAGCGCGCAGACATTCTCGAGCGCGCTTCCGGCCTGCTGGAACTGCATCGCGATGAACTGATGGCGCTCGCCGTGCGCGAAGCGGGCAAGTCCTTGCCGAACGCGATCGCTGAAGTGCGCGAGGCGGTGGACTTCCTGCGCTACTACGCGGCGCAAGTGCGCAGTGCGCCGCATACGCAGGCGCTCGGCCCGGTCGTATGCATCAGTCCGTGGAATTTTCCGCTGGCGATTTTTATCGGCGAAGTGAGCGCCGCGCTGGCCGCGGGCAATGTAGTGCTCGCGAAGCCCGCGGAGCAGACGCCGCTGATCGCGCATCGCGCGGTGCAATTGCTGCATGAAGCCGGCGTGCCGCGCGGCGCGCTGCAATTCCTGCCGGGCCGCGGCGAGACGGTCGGCGCGAAACTCACGGCCGACAGTCGCGTGCGCGGCGTGATCTTCACTGGTTCAACCGAAGTGGCGCAACTCATCAATCGCACGCTCGCCAAGCGCAGGCTCGACAAACGTCGCGACATTCCGCTGATCGCCGAGACAGGTGGACAAAATGCGATGATCGTCGATTCCAGCGCCTTGCCGGAACAAGTCGTGCTGGACGTGCTGGCCTCCGCCTTCGACAGCGCCGGCCAGCGCTGCTCCG
>DASVLM010000629.1:0-1577 GCA_036384875.1 Noviherbaspirillum sp. | reverse complement strand
TCCCACTCGCCGAGGCCGCCGAGATTGCCGGTGGGCTGGCGCCGATCGTCGACCTCGAGCCGGCGAGCGAAGCGCACGGGCAGGCTGCTGTTGCCGGGGAGATCGATGTCGGTCACGTCGAACTCGGTCGCGCCGTTGTAGAGGCTGACCTGGTCGCCGAACATGTTCGAGGTGAGCGGCGTCACTTCCTGGGCGGCGCGCAGGTGCTTGCCGTATTCCTCGTACGGTTCGACGGCACTGGACGACTGGGCATGGGCGGCCATGGAAGCCAACGCCAGCAGTCCCATCCACATCGCGTGGCGCATAGTCATGATGCCCTCCGGGCGCGGGCATGGGCCGTGATCGAGCGATGGCAGGCCTTGGCGGATCGCCGCATGCACGGCCGCGGCAGATGGCCGGGCATGACCATGGCAGGCAGCTGTGGAAGCCGGACCGGACGGTGGGCGCGAAACGCTTTTGCGCCGCAATCACGCGTTGAAAAAAACCGAATGGAGGCCGTGCGGCATCCATGCATATCGACTGTCATCCCTGTATCCCCTGTCCGAACATTGCATTCGGCTGTTTTGAAAATAGCAACGCGATTTCACTTTCTCAACCTGCAAGTTATTGCGCTTTTCGGCGCGCATTTGCTGGCGCTTTTCGGCCGTATTCCGGCGGATTCGCGGCACCGAAAAACTCGCGCGCGCCGCCCCCCTGCTGCTATATATAAGCGCAGGGATGCAGCCGCGCATGAGGTGCGGCTGCGCCTATCACGACAGGGGAATCTGATGATGGATGTGCGACGCTGGATCGTTGCTGCTTTGCTTTTGCTGTTCACCGCCGTGCTGTACGCCCAGCCGGTTTCGTTCGCCGACCTGGCGAAACACCCGCAATACAAGGACGTCCAGATTTCCCCGGACGGGCAGTATCTGGCGGCGACCGCGGTGGTGAAGGGACAGACCGTGCTGGCGCTGATCCGCCTGTCCGACAAGAAGGGCAACGTGGTTCAGCCACGCGAGGAAGACGACGTCACCGGTTTCGTGTGGGCGTCAGCCACGCGAGTGCTGTATTCGGTGGGCACCCGCGTCGGTGGTTACGACGAGCCGCTGCTGACCGGCGAACTGTTCGCGGTCAATGCCGATGGCAGTGACGCGGAAACGCTGTACGGATTCCGCAAGACCGGCATGAGCACCGGTTCGCATATCCAGCACGCTGCTGCCGAATATGGCAGCGCGGATGTCATCGCCACGATTCCCGATGATCCCAACCATGTGCTGGTGGCTGTCAGCTCATGGGCCGGCGCGGGCTTCGAGCGTGGCCTGCCGACGGCTTTTCGCATGGATGTCCGCGACGGCAACAAGGCGCAGATCATCGTTGCGCCCATGCGCGGCGCTCACTTCGTCGCCGATCACCAGGGCCGGATCCGCTTCGCCGCGGGCGTGGACAATGACGGCAACGTCAAGGTCTACCTGCATCCGATCGACGGTGACGGCTGGCAGCCACTGCCGGAACTGAGCAGGGACCGCTCATGGCCGATCGCATTCAGCCGCGATGACAGTACCGTCTATTTCACCTGCAAGGCTCCCGCCGGATTCGGC
>DASVLM010000628.1:0-1718 GCA_036384875.1 Noviherbaspirillum sp. | reverse complement strand
ACGATGCTGTCCTGGTCGGCTTGCACGACGATGGCGGGGCGGGCCCGGCCCGGCGCATCGCCTTGTTCCTGGCCGGCGGGCGCCGCTTCTTGCAGCACGACCAAACAGGGGAAATTCAAGCCGCTCACTTGCGCGGCACGGCAATCCTTGCGCTTGATGCGAAAGCCCAGCGCACGCGCGGCGTGGATGAGCGAATCGCTGTTATAGGGCGGCGCGAATTGGCGCACCAGCAGTTCGGCGTCGAAGGGCTGGCGGTTCAGGGCGCAGAAGCTGCCCATCGTCCAAACCAGGTCTTCCGTCGTGAAACCATGCGGCTGCGCAACGGGTGCGCCAGTACCGCGCTCTACGAGCGCCCTGAACATGTCGAGCGGCATCAGATGTCGCGCCTGGATTGAAGAGTTTGACCGCTCCCAACAATACTACTTTGCTGGATTTGGCATGTTGCCGCCGATTCCACTTGCCCTGACATTGCTTCCAACCTTTTTACATGTTCATTGACGTTGCGCGAGCGTGCCGACGCATCGACGCGCCGGGACGAGGGTTCCCTGCGGCATGGCTTCGACACAGGCCGCAGGCGCTGGAGCGAGTGGATGGCGTGACCTAATTCGGCCAGCCTGATGACTATCGTTGTAGGATTTGGCTGCTCATGCCAATGTCGTTGGCATGGCGCATCGCGCCTATTCTTGTTCAGGATTATATTGATCGCGAGCTGCCGCCATAATCCGACAAATGTCGGATTGCGGGCTGCGCGCGGAAATGCTCGCAATCGAAACAAATCATTGGGAGGGCTTTCATTGGTGCGTCGGCGAGTGAAATGGCCCAATGCATTGAACTGTTTCGGCGCACAACAATTGCGAACCGTGCTTGAGTGAATCATCAAGGCGCATGTAACACTTTCCTTCCCCGGTTTGCAACCTTCCAGCTCGCTCTCTCGGCTCACATTGCTTGTTCAGTTAAGGAACCGTGGTTTTAGCTGAACTTTGCCTACGCATGATAGATGAAAAGCATAGATCCTGACAATCCGCAAACCTTTGCAGCTTCGTGCCTTATGGAAACATGATAGACAGTACATTTCTCATGATTTCTTCTCGCGCTCAAGTTTCAGTACACTCAATCGATTTTGCAAGCAAGACGCTTTCGTGTAGAGTGGCGAACCCATGAATGTCCTATTCGTCCACCAGAATTTCCCCGGCCAATATTTGCACGTCGCCCGCCATTTGGGGGCAATGGAAGGCAACGAGGTCGTTTTCATTACGCAGCGCACCGACGCCGATTTACCAGGCGTCCGCAAGCTTGTATACAAGCCTGCCCGGGAAGTCACGCATGGCGTGCATCATTATTTGCGCGAGACCGAAGCTGGGGTGCTCAACGCGCAAAACGTGGCGCGCCTGGCGATGAGTTTGAAGGAATCGGGTTTCGTACCGGATGTGGTGGCGGCGCATAACGGCTGGGGCGAGCCATGGTATTTGAAGGATGTCTATCCCAATGTGCCGCTGTTGGGCTATTTTGAGTTCTTTTACCACCGGCATGGCGTAGACGTGGGATTCGAGCCCGGGCCGCCCTTGATTTTCGATACTGGCCCGCGGATACGGACGAAGAATATCGGCAACCTGTTGGCCCTGGACACGATGGATTACGGCCAGACACCGACGAAGTGGCAAAAGTCGCTCTACCCCAAGGTGTATCACCACAAGCTGCACATTGTTCACGAGGGTATC
>DASVLM010000627.1:0-1966 GCA_036384875.1 Noviherbaspirillum sp. | reverse complement strand
CTCATTTGATTTGGGCCCGATGGCGCATTTTGCCCGTTTCGCATGCGAAATTCACGATCCCGCCGCCTTTGCGGGAAACGCGGAAACCCCGCAGAATAGTGCCTACTTCACGATCAGCCCACAGCACCATTTCGCTGGCAGCACGCTGCGAATTGTGTATGACCACCATGCCAATCAAAATCAGCCACCATTTCGACGCCGGATCGATTGAAGTCCTGCGCGCCGACTCGCCAACGGATATTTCACTCAACATACGGAAGGACTCCAATTCCGATTTCCTGCAGTGGTTTTATTTCCGCCTGCAAGGCGCCAAGGGACTGGAATGCACGATGCAGTTCTTGAATGCTTCGTCTGCGGCTTTTCCGCAAGGTTGGGAAGGCTACCGTGCTGTTGCCAGCTATGACCGCGAACGCTGGTTTCGCGTGCCGACAGAATATGACGGCAAGGTAATGACCATTCGCCACACGCCGGAACAGGACAGTGTCTACTACGCCTATTTCGAGCCGTATCCCTGGGAGCGCCATCTGCGCCTGCTGGCACGCGTGCAGAGTGCTGCCAATGCGTCGGTCGAGGATCTGGGAATGACATTGGACGGGCGTGATCTGAACATGGTAGTCCTTGGCCAACCCGACGCAGGGAAAAAGAAGTTGTGGATCATCGCGCGCCAGCATCCGGGCGAGACAATGAGCGAATGGTTGGTAGAGGGGCTGGTCGACGCCATGCTCGATCGCGCCAACCCGGTCGCGCGCAAGCTGATGCAGCATGCAGTGCTGTATATCGTTCCCAACATGAATCCGGATGGTTCGGTGCGCGGCAATTTGCGGACCAATGCAGCCGGTGTGAATCTCAACCGTGAGTGGATGGCCCCGTCGATGGAGCGCAGTCCCGAGGTATTCCTGGTTCGGCGCAAGATCGAGGAAACCGGTTGCGACCTGTTCCTCGACGTCCATGGCGATGAAGCCCTGCCTTATGTGTTCGTTGCCGGCTGCGAGATGCTCGACGGCTTCACCGACCGGCAGGCGGAGGAACAGCAAACCTTCATCAATGATTTCCTCCGCGCCAGCCCGGACTTCCAGGTATCAGTGGGCTACGAGCCGGGAAAGTATCGCGAGGAGATGTTGCAGCTGGCGTCGAAGTACATCGGGCACACTTGCAAATGCGTGTCGCTGACCCTGGAAATGCCGTTCAAGGACAACGCCAATCTGCCGGACGCGGAAGTCGGCTGGAATGGCGCTCGCAGTGCAAGGCTGGGCGAAGCCTTGCTACTGCCCATCCTGCATGCCGTACAGAGGTAAGCATGGGCGTCGAAATCGAAAAGAAGTTCCTGGTGCGCGGAGAGGCATGGAAAGTTCTTGCTGCACCGGTATTGCTGCGCCAAGGTTATCTGTCATCGACGCCCGAGCGCGTTGTGCGTGTACGCATCGAAGGCGCATCAGCAGTGCTGACCATCAAAGGCCGCACAACTGGTGCCACGCGAGGTGAATGGGAGTATGCGCTGCCGCTCGTAGATGCGGTGGTGTTTCTCGATGACTTGTGTGAAAAGCCGATCATCGAGAAATACCGTTATCGCATCGTTTATCGCGGATTCACTTGGGAGGTAGATGAATTCCTCGGCGACAATGCCGGCTTGGTTGTCGCCGAAATCGAGCTGGAAAGCGAAGACCAGTCCTTCGAGCTGCCTGAATGGATCGGCGACGAGGTCACGAACGATCCGCGCTATTACAACGCGAATCTGATACGCCATCCTTATCGCCTTTGGCGCGAGAAAAAGGATTGATGCAGGTCCAAGCGAAGACCACTGACAATTGGACGAAAACCAGTCCGCTTAGTGGAAATGCTCCGTGCCGCTCGGAACATCTTCCGGCATCTCTGCGTGCACGAGTTCTCCATCGGAATCCGGGTACAGCGGTGCACCGCAATCCTCGCAGAACTCCATCGGAAAACGCTCGCTGTGGCGCTTGATATG
>DASVLM010000626.1:0-1754 GCA_036384875.1 Noviherbaspirillum sp. | reverse complement strand
GCTCTCGATCAACTGCGGCGAGATGGCACCGCAGTTGACCGGCAGGAAGGGATGCTTCTGCCGCAGGCTCAAGTCATGAATGGTCTGCGCCGCCAGTTCCTTGCCTGTGCCGCTCTCGCCGAGGAGAAGCACCGTGGCTTCGGTCGGCGCCACACGAGCGATATGGTTGTAGAGTTTCTGCATGGCAGGCGCCGCGCCCAGCATCTGGCCGAAGTGCCCCAGCCGCCGCAACTCACTGCGCAGCACGCCGATTTCTTCCTTCAAATCGACCGTACGCGGAATGCGCGAGAGCAAGGCCTTGAGGCGCTTGAAATTGATGGGCTTGGTGAGGTAGTCCGCCGCGCCGAGACGCAGCGCCTCCACCGCGGTCTCGATGCTGGCATGGCCGGTGATCAACACGATCTCGGTCGTTGCACGCGACTCGATATCGTTGAACAGGTCCATGCCGCTCCCGTCGGGCAACTTGAGGTCGATCAGCACCACGTCAGGACGCTGGCGCGCAATCTCGCCCTGCGCTTCCCGTACGCTGCCCGCCACTGCTGCGGTGAATCCTTCCGCAGCAGTGATTTCCACAAGCGCCTCGCGCGTGTTGACATCGTCATCGACGATCAATACATGTGGCATAGTCGAATCTTTATCCGGTCTCGTCAGTATCGTCATTCGTTATCGTGCCGGCTTGCTGTCTGCTCGTCACATCCCGTCTCGCACAGTAGCAGCTTTGCGCACTGCGGCCTCTGCCATTTCGCAACCGGCCGCACTGGTCTTGCCGGCACAGCCTTCTTCGGAGCGGCCGCATGGAAAATGGTTCAACTCTTCGATGCTTTTTCCTCACGTAAAAATCCCGGCATGGCGGCATGCCCGTCCGCATTGCGGATCATGGACTTGCCGTCATACCGGGAGTCGATTCGACGTAACGCTGCTTGCAGGGATGCGTCGAACCAGGCCGGAAATTCCGTCGGGTATCAGTACGGATCAGTTCAAGTCGGCGCAGATCAATGCGATCCGGAACCGGTCGATCCCGACGAGCCGGTGGTGCCCGAAGTGCCCGAACCGGTGCTGCCGGTGGAGCCGGAAGATTTCGACGAGCCGCTACCCGACATGCCGGAAGACGATGTGCCGCTCGAACCGGAAGTCTGGTCGCTGCCGCGGCGTTCGCAGCCGGTGAATGCAACGGAGAGGGCTGCAACAATCAAGAGAACCTGCGATGTCTTGACGAGAGGCTTCATTGATGTTCCTTTCATAAAAAATGGAAGAGGTGACGATCTTGACCGCTCACCTTGTGAGAAGTTCTTCACAAATTTGCAAGAAGATGCAACGCGCCCATACGTAGAACTTGCACCTGCTTGCCGTCCGTGCGCCGGCAAGCAGGTCGTCGTGCGAGTATCATCGTGAAGTACTGCGCGATGCTTGCGTTGAATGGCCGCCACATGCTGCATTGCCGCTGCGAACCGTCTATCCATCGCGCGCAAAGCAAGTCGATATAGCGCTTACATGAAGCGCCTTACATGGTGTATGGTGAATGCAAAGCCCTCGATGTGCGGCCGCCCGCACAAGATGCCGCGCCACAATCTGAACTGCTTCCGATTCGTTCTCCTTGTCTTGATTAAGTTTGCGTAGCGGAACTGAAATATCGCAAGCGGCTCTCCCGCCAGAAGTGTGAAAATCATGAACGGACCTGGGTCCGGCAATGATGCCCGGCCTGCCTCGTTCCTGCTCCGACGATCGGATGGTATGGATATGTATTTCGAAAAATC
>DASVLM010000625.1:0-3513 GCA_036384875.1 Noviherbaspirillum sp. | reverse complement strand
CCAGGGTATGTCAATACCGCGAACGGGGCGGCGCAGGCCTATATGGTCAAGCTTGATACCGTGAAGGTTGGCGATATCGAGCTTCACCAGGTCGATGCGGTCGTGCAGGAACAGGGACTTCCCTTCATCCTGCTGGGCATGTCATTCCTCAACCGCACGGAAATGCGGCGCGAGGGTGAGCAGATGGTGCTGAGCAAACGCTTCTAGCAGTCCGACGCACTTGATCTTTCGATATTCAAGTACCGCGCGCCGGACCACCGGGTATTATTCCGCTCCGGTCAGGCGGCGCTGGCGAACCGCTTCCGCCAGTCCTTCCAGTACCTTGACGCTGGATTCCCAATCGATGCAGCCATCGGTGATGGATTGTCCGTACGTCAATTCCTTACCGGGCACGAGATCCTGGCGGCCACCAACCAGGTGCGACTCCACCATGACACCGATAATGCGGGTATCGCCCCCGGCAATCTGCGCGGCGATATCGGCACATACCGGTACCTGGTTCTCCGGCTTCTTCGAGCTGTTGGCGTGCGACGCATCGATCATCAGGCGGGAAGCGAGGCCGGCAGCGGAGATGTCCTTGCAGGCCGCATCGACGCTAACGGCGTCGTAGTTCGGCACTTTGCCGCCGCGCAGGATGATGTGGCAATCCTCGTTGCCGCTGGTCGAAACGATCGCCGAGTGGCCGCCCTTGGTCACCGACAGGAAATGGTGGGGCTGGGAAGCTGCCTTGATGGCGTCGATGGCGATCTTGATCGTGCCGTCGGTACCGTTCTTGAAGCCGACCGGGCAGGACAATCCCGATGCCAGTTCGCGGTGCACCTGGGATTCCGTGGTCCGCGCACCGATCGCGCCCCAGCTGATGAGGTCGGCAACATATTGCGGACTGATCACGTCGAGGAATTCGGTGCCTGCGGGCAGACCGAGTTCGTTGATGTTCAGGAGCAGTTCACGCGCCATGCGCAGGCCGTCATTGATGCGGAAGCTGTTGTCCATGTACGGATCGTTGATCAAACCCTTCCAGCCGACCGTGGTGCGCGGCTTTTCGAAATAGACGCGCATGACGATTTCCAGGTCGTTGGCGAAGCGCTCGCGCTGCTCCAGCAAACGGCGTGCATACTCCATTGCAGCCTTGGGATCATGGATCGAGCAGGGCCCGATTACCACCATCACGCGGTCGTCCTGCGCATGCAGGATGCGATGCAGCGCATTGCGCGCATTCGACACCGTGGTGGACACTTTTTCGTTGCAGGCAAATTCGCGAATCAGGTGCGAAGGCGGTACCAGTTCTTTCATCTCGCGTATGCGAAGGTCGTCGGTGCGTGGCATGGGTTATCTCCGGTCAAGTCAATTCAAAGCTGCAGAAACGAAAAAACCGCCATTGCTGGCGGTTTTTTCTAGGATTTCGGTTCGGGCTCTTTTATCCGTGCGCTTACCGCTTCTCCACCGCCATTGGGTTGGAATAGCTAAAGTAAAAATAAAAGTGAAAGCGCACGAAAGACATGGTTTTCATTGGTTTTTGGACCCGAATGCGATCAATAGTGCAGCAAATCCGCCCGTTTGGCAAGCTTTCGCCGGGATTTGCCGCAATACCGTCCTGCCAGCACAGTTACACGGCCCGATATAGCCTTGTTATGCGGTGCCGCCTACCGTTACCCCGTCGATGCGCAGGGTCGGCTGGCCGACGCCCACCGGCACGCTCTGACCTTCCTTGCCGCATACGCCGACGCCGCTGTCAAGGCTCATGTCGTTGCCGATCATGGAGACGCGATTCAGGACGTCCGGACCATTGCCGATCAGGGTCGCGCCCTTCACCGGATAGGTCACCTTGCCGTCTTCGATCATGTAGGCTTCGCTCGCGGAAAACACGAACTTGCCGTTGGTGATGTCGACCTGGCCACCACCGAAATTCACCGCGTACAGGCCGTTCTTCACGGAGGCGATGATTTCTTGCGGGTCCTTGTCGCCAGCCAGCATGTAGGTATTGGTCATGCGCGGCATCGGCAGATGCGCATACGATTCGCGGCGCGCGTTGCCGGTGACAGCCATGTTCATCAGGCGCGCATTCAAGGTGTCCTGGATATAGCCGCGCAGGATGCCGTCCTCGATCAGGGTCGTGCATTGGGTAGCATTGCCTTCGTCATCGATGTTCAATGAACCGCGACGATTGGCCAGCGTGCCGTCATCGACCACGGTGACACCCTTTGCAGCCACGCGTTCACCAATACGACCGGAGAAGGTGCTTGATCCCTTGCGATTGAAGTCGCCTTCGAGACCGTGCCCCACCGCTTCATGCAGCAGTACGCCGGGCCAGCCCGGTCCGAGCACGACTGTCATCGGACCTGCAGGCGCGGGGCGCGCTTCGAGGTTGACCAGTGCAGCATCGACTGCCTCGGTTGCGTACTGCTCCAGCAAATCGTCGGAGAAGTAGCCGAAGTTGTAGCGTCCGCCACCACCACCCGAACCAACTTCGCGCCGGCCGTCCTGCTCGGCGATGACCGTCACCGAAATGCGCACCAGGGGGCGCACATCGGCCGCCAGCACGCCGTCGCTGCGCACGACCAGCACCACGTCATATTCGCCCGCGAGACCGGCCATCACCTGCACCACGCGAGGATCCTTGGCACGCGCAATGCGCTCGACCTTCTCCAGCAATTGGACCTTCTGTGTCGCATCCAGCGACGCAAGCGGATCGTTCGGCAGATAAAGTGAACGTCCGCCGACGGGTTGAATCGACGAAGCGACCTTCACCTTGCCGGCGCCCTGGCGCGCGATGGTGCGCGTCGCTTCGGCGGCTTCGAGCAACGCACGCTCGGAGATTTCATCGGAATAGGAAAACGCCGTCTTGTCACCGGAGACGGCGCGTACGCCAACCCCTTGGTCGATCGAGAAACTGCCGGATTTCACGATCCCTTCTTCCAGGCTCCAGCTTTCGCTCTTGGTGAACTGGAAGTACAAGTCGGCATAATCGACGCGATGGGTGAAGATCGTCCCCAGCGCATTCGACAATTTGGATTCGTCGAGCCCGAAAGGAGTGAGCAACAGCTCGCGTGCCTGGGCCAGTGTTTGGAGATTCGGTTCGAAGGGCTTCATGTTGTGCAGTGATCAATTTCGGCAGGGCAAGCTGCCGAGGAAATTCGGAAATGGATGTCCTGATTGTAGAACATATGCCTGACGACTGTGCTTTCGCACCGTCCAAGTCATAGCTTGCGGTGTTTCAACGCGGGCAGGCTTTCCCGCACGCGCTGCATGTGCGACGTATCGATATCGCCAACAACAATGCCTTCACCTTCCGGCAGCACTGCCTTCACTTCGCCCCACGGGTCTACCAGCATACTGTGCCCCCACGTGCGACGTCCGTTCGGATGATGTCCGCCCTGCGCCGATGCAAGCACATAGCACTGGTTCTCGACCGCGCGTGCGCGCAAGAGAATCTCCCAATGCGCCTTGCCGGTGGTATAGGTGAATGCAGCCGGCATCACGATCAGCGCGCAGTCACCGAGCGCGCGATACAAC
>DASVLM010000624.1:0-2662 GCA_036384875.1 Noviherbaspirillum sp. | reverse complement strand
AATGGGTCATCGAAGGCAACGGGCCTGACGGTAAGCCCGTGAAGATGTCGGGAACGTCCTCCGATGTCGTCCGCCAGCAAGCGGATGGGATTTGGCGGTTCATGATCGACAACCCGTTTGGTACTGTCTGAACCTGCACCCACCGTAACTTCAAGCTATTCACTTGAGCATTCCTTGTTTTACCTCATGCACCTGTACGAGCAGGTTAGCAAGTTGCCGAACCACGAGATTTCCCGGGTTTCGGATGCTCAGCAATTGCTCGGAATCGCATCGCGGAGCAGTGGTTGGTGCAGTGACCTGCTCGGTTGGCTGTACCTAGCAGTCGTGCTCGGCCTGTTCTCGCGCCAGGTCATCGGCTGGTCCATGGGCAGCCGCATCGACACTGAACTGATGCTCAATGCCTTGCTGATGGCGCTGTGACGCCAGCAACCCAAGGAGCCGGTGCCGGTGCATTCTGACCAGGGCTGCCAGTTCACCGGACACGACTGGCAGGCCTTCCTGCGCGATCACAACCTGATCAGCAGCATGAGCCCGCGGGGCAATTGCCATTACAACGTTGTCGCCGAGAGTTTCTTCCAGTTACTCAAGCGGGAGCGGATTCGCCGGCAGATCTACTCAACCCGGCAGGTCGCGCAGGCTGACGTGTTCAACTACATTGAGATGACTACAACCACAAGCGTCGCCACAACACATCCGGCGACGTCTCTCCGGTAGAGTTCGAGAAACGACATTCCCAACGGCTTGGGAGTGTCTAGAGCGTGTTATGAACTACATGTAAACTATCGTGCATGACTGCACGCAAGCCCTATCCGAGTGACGTAGGCGACGAAGAATGGGATCTCGTCGCGCCGTATTTGATTCTGTTTCCCTTGGACGCCTCGCAACGGCAATATGCATTGAGAGAAGTCTTTAATGCGCTGCGGTGGTTGGCACGCAGCGGCGCGCCATGGCGTCTGCTGCCGCATGATTTTCCGCCGTGGTACACGGTTTATCAGCAAACGCAGCGGTGGTTCAAGGCTGGTTGTTTTGAAACCATCGCACAAGATTTGAGGGCTGTGCTGCGATTGGCAAGTGGCAAGGAGCCATCGCCGAGTGCAGCGATCTTCGACAGTCGAACGCTGCAATCCACGCCCGAAAGCGGAGCGCGTGCGGGATACGATGGTGCGAAACGGCGTAAGGGCTCGAAAGTCCATTTGGCGGTCGATACTCTGGGGCATTTGCTGGCGCTGCATGTAACACCTGGGAGCACTCAGGATCGGGATCAGGTGGTCCAGCTTGCGCAAGATGTGCAGGAAGCAACTGGCCTGACTGTGGAAACAGCGTTTGTTGATCAAGGCTATACGGGCGATGCGGCGCAAGAACAGGCGCAGGACTACGGGATGCGGTTGATGGTGGTCAAACACACCGAAGCGAAACGGAGCTTCGTCCTCCTTCCCAGACGTTGGGTAGTTGAGCGTAGTTTTGCCTGGGCCGCCCGGTTTCGCCGCTTGGCGCGTGATTACGAACGCTTGGCAGGCACGCTCGCTGGTATGCACTATGTTGCTTTCGTTTTCGTTATGCTCAATAAAGCGGCTGATGTGTTTGGCTTAGTTCATAACACGCTCTAGAAAGCCCCCATGAGCTTGTTGGCGAGCTTACGTAGTACCTAAGATGCTGATTTATTGACAGCGGAGAGTTTCAATTGTTAAAAATTTCACTACTCGGAGTCGTATTGTTCCTATCCAATCTTTGCCAGGCTGCTTGTGAGAATGGAGTGGCGTCGTCCCTGGCCAAAGGATTCCATCCGGAGCGCGAACTTGCTGAAAATTATGGTCCATCCGGGTTTATTGTGGGTGATAGGCATCAGCGAGTCAGTTTCAGCTGTCGCGTCCTCCTTTAGCCAAGCAATGCCGCGAAGCGGACGAGCCTGCAAACCAAGACGTGGCGCGGCTTCCCGTCGCCCCAAGTCAGAAAGTGCTTCCGTCTGGCCTCAAAAGTTGCCGCGAGTCATCCACAAAAAAGTCTGAACAACCGAAAATACTTGTTATATCAGTAGGCTCGTGCCCCGCCGTAGGGCTTCTGCGATTACTTAAAAAACCATTTAATGAGTATTAGGCCATGACTACCCAAGCGAAAAGAATCGCTGCATTTTTTCTGACTTGCTTTGTCGCCACTTCCCACGCGTCCACTGATCCGGCATGGCTATTTCAAAATCTCAACAAGTCGGACGTCATCGCCCAGTCTTCTCAGGGTAAGATCGATGGAGAAACCTATACGGCAGTCGTTGCAAATCGAAGAAACCCCAAGGAAGAACTCCATCCAGTTGTCGTCATATTCAGCAGCCGGGATGGACGGCACAAATTACTTACAGAGTTCGACATTGAGAATGGGGTCTCATCAAAAATCGAAAACAATTCGATCTACATTCGCCAGGACTACGCGCATCACGGCATCCGATTCATCCAATACCAGTTCAAGCGTGTCGGCGGTGAATTTAAGATGATTGGTATCGAGTCACAAGATATGTCTTCAAGCGATTACGGTGGGGTTTCCGAAATAGAGCGAGAGGCACCAAACTATAGAAGCCAGGAGATGTGGTCGGGAATCAGCACCAATCTTCTCACTGCTCGGAGCGAATGCTGGTTGAAAATGTTCGATATCGACTATTCGCAGGCGAACCCGA
>DASVLM010000623.1:0-6049 GCA_036384875.1 Noviherbaspirillum sp. | reverse complement strand
CTGCGCCCGTGCGATATCGAGCGCAGGACTGTAATAGTAGGCGGCGAGCGTCAGCATTTCCCGGTTCCAGCGCGGCAGCGGCCAGCGTCCGGCATCGTGGCCCGGCTGCCGCTCGAGCCACGCATGCAGCGTCTCGCTGTTCAGCGAGCGCTCTTCAAAACGTTGGGAAAGCTGCGCCGGCGCAATCGGTCGGGGCTGATAAGTCGCGCATCCGGCCAGCACCACACAGACAAGGACCAATGGTCGATACATGCCGGCATCCATTCTGCTGAGCCGCCCCGGACCGGTGCGGCAACAGGGATCGATGTTAAGCGAACAAGCGTGAAGCGCGCGTCAAGGAAATGTCAATTTTCCGTGAAGTCCGGAAAATCCCGCTGGACTGGCGGCAGGCGCAGGCAGACCGTGGTGCCGCTGCCGGGCTCGCTCTCGAGCTTGACCGGCCATTGATACCGGTCGCAGATCTTCTTGACGATGGCCAGGCCGATACCGAATCCGCGATCGCTTGCCTGGGAGGAATCCGCCCGATAGAAGCGATCGAACACATGCGGCAGCGCTTCGCGCGGGATGCCGCAACCTGTGTCTTCGATACGCAGCCAGCCATCCGCGTGGACGAAGCGGATATGGCCGCGGTCGGTGTAGCGAGCGGCGTTGTCGACCAGGTTCGCCAGCACGATTGCAAGCGCGGACCGCTTGACGTCGACCCACGCCTGACGGTCGACGTCGATCGTCGCGGCGACATTCTTGGCCGTCAGCAGATCGGCAACCGGCTCCAGCGCGTCCTCGATGGCGCCGGCCAATCGCACCGGACCGGCCTCCGCCGACGACTCTTCCCGCGCCAGCAGCAGCAAGGCATTGACCAGTTCGATCATGTTGTCGGCCGCGCGCTCGATGCGTTGCAGCCGTACCCTTGACTTCGGTCCGATGGCTGCATCCTGCTCAAGCAGCTCGCAACTGGTCTTGATCGCGGTGAGCGGCGTGCGCAATTCATGGCTCACGTTGCCGGTGAATTCCTTTTCGCGCTCGATCATCCGGGCCATCCGGCGGTGGTAGTCGTTGAAGGCCTCGGCCAGCTCGACGACCTCCGCTTCATCGTACTTCCCCGGATTGATGACTCCCGGCGCACCCAGTCTGAGCGCCTTCACCTGGTGGGCAAAACCCGCGACCTGGCGCACCAGCAATCCCGACAGTCCGTATGCGAGCCAGATCGTCAACAGCGCGAACATGCCGGTGACCACCATCAGCATGTTGATCGCGTCCTTGAAATGCCGCTCGTACGCGCTGAAGTCGTAGGTGCGATATATCCTTGCATCGTCAAACGGCACGATCGCGACATGAATTTCGCGGCCGTCCATGATGATTTCATGCGTGCCGTTTTGTAACTCCCTGACGCGGACAGGAAGGGAGATTTGCGCGCCGCCATCATCCGCAACATAGCCGTCGAACCGCGGATCGAGCGGCGGCATGAGCGCCGGATTGACCCGCCAGGTCTGGATCAGGTCGCGCATGTCGTCCGCAATCAACGCCGCGATCAGCTTTTCTTCCTGCGCTTCGGCCAGCGTCCTCACTCCTAGCGCCTGGGCTGCCAGCAACAGGATGGCCAGCGCGGAAAAGACCAGCGCAACCTTGAAGCGCAGGCTATGACGCGTGCGCATCGCGAACCATGAGCCGGTAGCCGAGACCGTGCACCGTTTCGATCAGGTCGTCTTCGCCGTTGGCGGTCAGCGCGCGCCGCAACGTGTAGACATGCGCGCGCAAGGTATCGCTGTCCGGCAGTTGCCCGCCCCAGACTTCGGTTTCGAGTTCCGTGCGCCCGAACACGCGGTTCGGCGCCTGCATCAGGATGCGCAGCAGATGCATGCACTTCGGCGGCAGCCTGACCGGCCGTCCGGCGCGCTCGACGTTCAGCGTGGACAGGTCGAAACGCAGGTCGGCGCAGCACAGCGCGGCTTGCGCGACCTGCCCCTTGTAGCGCTTGATCAGCGCAGTCAGCCGGGCGCCGACTTCCTTGAGCGAAAACGGCTTGACCAGATAATCGTCCGTACCTTGAGCAAATCCCTGCAGTCTGTCGTCCAGCGTGTCTTTCGCGGTCAGCATCAGGACCGGCGTATCCCGACACGCCTCTTGCCGCAGCTTGCGGCAGACCGTCAGGCCGTCCATGCCCGGCAGCGACAGGTCCAGCAGGATCGCCTCCCAGGACTGGGCCACGGCGAGATGCAGGCCCATCACGCCATTGGACGCGACATCCACTTCGTAACCGCCGCTCTCCAGGTAGTCGCAGAGGTTGGCGGCGATGTCCGCGTCGTCTTCAATGATCAATATTTTCATGGCGTGGTTTTCGGAACAGACGAATGCAACAGCATAGCAAACACGCTATTCGCGAAGCGCGCGATGGCATCCTTCGCGGAAGCACGACATCAAATCAGGGCCGTCGAATGTCGATATCCCTGCACGGATCTTTCTTCATGGTCCCGTCCACCGCAGAGAACACCACCCTTGCACTTAGCCCGGAGCATGTTTTCTCGTTGGCATGCCCGAGCACGACTTGCGCACCGATCCGGCTTGCGATCGCTTTGACGATCGACAGGCCGAGTCCGGAACCGGTTTCCTCATTGCCCAGCAGACGATGGAAGGGATCGAATACCTTATCCCATTCGTCGGGTGGAATGCCTGGGCCTGAATCGTCAATCTGTAAAATCATTTCATCCCCCGCCGTTTGCACCGACAGGTCGACCTGCCCGCCCGCAGGCGTATAGCGAATCGCGTTGTCGACGAGATTTTTCACGATCATGACCAGATCGACTTCGCCGGCCCGTACCCGTACATCCAGGTCGCCCACCACGCCGATGTTGATGTTCTTGGCTTCCGCCAGCGGCATCAGATCTTCCAGGACGCGCCGGTAGACCTGTTGCACCGATACCGAGGTCGCCGTATCTTCGCTGGAGGATTGGGCACGCGCGAGCGCCAGCAGTTGATCCAGCAAGGACCGGCCGCGCTCGATTCCCTGCCGCAGCGCACCGAGCCGTTCCCTCGCCTGATCCGACATCTCGGCGCCGGCGAGCCGTTCCGCCTGCAACGATAGTGCCGTCAGCGGAGAGCGCAATTCATGCGCGGCATCGGCGATGAAGCGCCGCTGCGCTTCCATCGACTGCGAAACGCGGCCCAGCAGGCGGTTGATCGCCACCACGAAGGGTCTGATTTCCAGCGGCAACGGCGCCGCGACGAGCGGGTAAAGATCTTGTTCGCTGCGCTGGTCGATTTCGCGGGAAAGCGCGGCGACCGGTTTGAATATCTTCCGCACAAGGTCGGCCACCAGCAGTAAAAGGATGGGTAACAGGATCAGAAACGGCATCAGCGTGCGCAGCGCGCTGTCCCGCGCGATTTCATCGCGCACTTCAGTCTGCTGGGCGAATGCCACGCGTCCGCCGGAGGGCAGCGTTTTGACAAGCACCCGGAAGGATTCTCGGCCGGCGCTTACCGTCTGCAGGCCCTCGTGAAGCGTAGCTGGCAACACTGGCGTTTGAGTCGGGCTGGCGTCGGGACTTGCAGGAATCTCGGAGAGAAGCTGAACGAAAACGCGCGAATCTCCATCGCTGTCGGCGAGCCTGCCGGCTGCCGTTTCTTGCGTGGCGTGCAACTGATGCTCGTTGAGCAGCGCCGCTACCTGGCGCAGCACATCGTCCTGCAACTCGTGCGCCTCGTCAAAAGCAGAGACGAAGGAAAACACCCCGGCAACCAAGGCAAGACCCAGGATAGTCACCGACAGCCAGAACGACAGCCGGCGTTGAATCGAATCCTTCAGCCGCCTCTCGAAACCATCCATCCCACTCCCCTTACGTTCTTGATGGCGTCACTGCCCAGCTTCCTGCGCAGCGCATGAATCAGGAATTCGACAGCGTTGCTTTCCACTTCCTCGCCCCAGCCGTATATCCGCTCTTCCAGTTCGCTGCGAGACAGGATCGCGCCAGGCCGGACCATCAGGGCTTGCAGCAGCGCGAATTCCCGATTGGACAGCTGCACGGCCCCGAAATCTCCGGCGCGGGCTTCGCGCGTGGCGGGATCGAGCGATATGGCTCCGTTGTTCAATACCGGGTTTGCCGTTCCTCCCCTGCGGCGCAGCACGGCACGCATGCGCGCGAGCAGTTCCGTCATCTCGAACGGCTTGAGCACGTAGTCGTCCGCGCCGCCGTCAAGTCCACTAATGCGGTCCGCGACGGCATCGCGGGCGGTGATGATCACGATCGGCACCGGGCTGTCCTTGCTCCGGATGGCGTTGAGCACGTCCAGCCCGTCCTTTCCGGGCAAGCCGAGATCGAGCAACACGAGGTCATAGTGCTGGCAAGAGAAAGTATGTAGAGCGGTCTGTCCGTTCCGCACCCAGTCGGCAGCGTAGGAGGCGTCTTTCAATGCCGCCTGCATCGCTTCCCCGATCATCGGATCGTCTTCGACCAGCAGTACCCGCATTCCTTTTCCTTCCTGCGCCACGTCGCGTTGTAACCGAAAAAGCACTCAGACGGCGGTATTTCCGGATAGCGCGTGAACAGCGCTCTTCCCGTGCCATACCGGATGAGAGCTTACATTGTCTCAACGCCCGTTTGGTGTAACGGGCCGCCGTTTTTCCGCCCTTTGTGGCAAGAAGAAAATGCAGGCAAGCATGAAAACCATCAGCGCTGCCGAGGCAGAGTAGCGGCTCAAGGCCAGTCCGCCGTGGTCAAGCGGCTTGTCCAGAAAATCGCCCACTGTTGCGCCGAGCGGTCGCGTGAGGATGAACGCAGCCCAGAACAGCAGCGTGCGCGAAACACTTGTCCAGTAATAGGCAGCGGCCACAATTGCCAGTCCGGCAGCGAACACGAGCGCGCCGCCTTCATATCCCAGCCCGGTGGTGTCGGCCATCCAGTCGCCCAGTGCCGTACCCAGGGTTTGGGAGAACATGATCGTCGCCCAGTAGAACGCCTCGCCTTTGGGCGAATCGATCGCGCTGACCGAAACCGAGCCCTGCGACCAGTACCACAGGCCGAGTGACGCCATCAGAAGAACGAACAGCAGCGACGAGCCGCCGACATAACCGATGCCCAGCGAGCGGTCTGCAAAATCGGCCAGGGTGGTGCCGGCAGTCGTGGTAGCGACAATCACGGCCCAGTACAGGTAGAGATGGAATCGCTTCGCGGCGATCTGAGCGCCGACGGCGACGACGAAGATCGCGGCAAAGATGGCGGTACCGACCAGGTAGCCCAGGTTCATCGACATCGTTACCGCGTCGCCGCCGGTTTCTCCCAGCGTCGTCGCGGCGATTTTGATGACCCAGAAGACGAGCGTGACTTCGGGAACCTTGCTCAAACTCTTTTCGGCAATGCTTTTCATATGACTCTACCTATTTGTTTCGTGTCGAATTCCGGTGTGCACCGACGTGCTGTTCTCACGCGCGCGGCACGCGGGCCGCTTTCTGTGCGGCGGTCATATACAGCACCAGAACCAGGATAGTTGCGAGGAAAATGGCGCTCGTCCCTGTCGTGCCCAGGCCCAGGCCGCCGTTGCCGGCAGACTGCGACAGAAGGTCGCCGCACGACGCTCCGAGCGGACGGGTCAGTACATAGGCTATCCAGAAACTGGCAACCGCATTGACCTTGAAAACATAGTGCACAAGCGCGGTCGCCGCAATCAGGCCGCCAAACAGCAAGGCCGAGTTTGCGTAACCCAAATTCATTCCCTCCGCCACCCAGTCCCCGGCGGCCGTGCCCAGTGCAAACGTGAACAGGATGGCGAGCCAGTAAAACAACTCCCGTTCGACAGTGTCGATGGCATGGATGGAGAGCGTCTTCTCTTTCGCGTACCAAACAGAAAATGTGCCAATCAGCGCCGCGCTGAACAGGCCCGTGGAAACGGCCAACGGCACGCCGAAATGATCGCTCAGGTTATCCGTAATCAAAGTGCCGAAAACGCTGATCAGCACCACCGTGAGCCAGTAGAGAGAGGGAACGTACCGTCTGGCGCGAATTTGAAAGAACAGCGCGATGGCGAACAACACACCTGTTATCACCGATGTGCCGGTCAG
>DASVLM010000622.1:0-6698 GCA_036384875.1 Noviherbaspirillum sp. | reverse complement strand
CGCGCGTGCTGTCGCGCCTGGCCGATTACATCGAACGCCGCAATTCGTTGGTACAAAAGGTGCGCCTCGCTTTCACCTATCCGGCGATCGTCACGGTGGTCGCATTCGCGATCGTGATCTTCCTGCTGACTTACGTCGTGCCGCAGATCGTGTCGGTGTTTGCGAACACCAAGCAGAAACTGCCGCTGCTCACCGTCATCATGCTGGCGATTTCGGATTTTGTGCGCAGCTGGGGATGGCTGGTGGCCATCGCCTTGATCGGTGCGTTCATGGCCTGGCGCACCGCGCTGAAGAATCCCGACACGAAATATCGCTGGCATCGCTGGCTGTTGAATGCGCCGCTCTACGGCAAGTTCGAGCGCAGCCTGAACACCGCGCGTTTCGCCAGCACCCTGGCGATCACCACTGGCTCGGGCGTGCCCATCCTGCGTGCCCTGCAGACCAGCCGCGATACCTTGTCGAATGTCGCGATGCGCGAACAGGTGGAAGAGGCGACGGCCGCCGTACGCGAAGGTGTCGGCTTGGCGCGCGCGCTGTCAGCACACAAGCATTTCCCGCCGATGCTGATCCACATGATCCGCGCCGGCGAAGTGACCGGTGAATTGCCTGCCATGCTGCAGCGCGCATCCGATGCGCAGGAAGCCGATCTCGAGCGCCGCGCGATGACGATCGCCGGACTGCTGGAGCCGGCGCTGATCCTGGCCATGGGTGTGGTGGTGCTGTTGATCGTGCTGGCGGTATTGATGCCCATCATCGAAATCAACCAGCTGGTGCGGTGATGGACCGACAAGAAAGAGAGATGCAATGAAGCGCTTGCCGCTGCTTACAAGCTTCCTGCTGTTCCTGCTGCTGTGCGCTTCCATTGCGTACTGGGCGCTGCAATTGTTCAAGCCGCCGCTGCGTGCGGTCGCCGCGCCGCCGCGCGCTGAGCAGGTGGATATATCGCCCGATGCCGCCGCCGCGCTGTTCGGCGGGCGTCCGGGCAAAACGGCAGTGGCGAGCAATTACCAGCTGCGTGGCGTGATCATGGCGGGTCCGCACGACAGCGTGGCCATCCTGAGTGCCGATGGCAAGCCGGCGCAGGCAGTACGGGTGGGAATGGAACTGTCGCCCGGCGTGAGCGTGAAGGAAGTGCAGCGAGACTACGTGCTGCTGTCGGATGGTGGCGCAACCAAGCGCGTGGAATTGCCGGAAAACGCCAAGGGATTGCCGAGCATTGCATCGGTCGCACCGGTCAATACGCGGCCCTCGACGACGCCATCGTACACGCCGCCGCCGTCGCAGCCGTCGGCGCGCAGCCAGACGATGCCGCCAGCCGCCGTCCAGCAACCGGCAACCTCGCCAGCGCAGCCTGCCACGGTGGCGCCGCCTGCACCTGCACAGCAGACGAACCCGGCCACCGCCCCGCTGCCGCAATCGCAAGCATTTCCGCAAGGGACCAATTCATCGGTGACGCAACTGGCGAGGCCCAGGGTAGTGGTCAGTCCGCCGAGTGCCATGCAGTCATCGGGCTCCAGTGCGTCCGGATCGAACGGCGCGTCGGGCGCACCTGCACCCGTGCCGCGATATCAAGGCTCGCCGGCACAGGTTCCGGCTTCGTCTTCATCGCTTCCCCTTCCTGCCGCAACGACAACTACAGCAACAGGCGCAGGAAGCCTCACCAACGGCGAGAGGCCGCTCCAGTCACGCTGAGAGTGCGACCGGAGCCGGCAACTATTACGTGATTACAGCACGTAGCGCGACAAGTCCTCGTTGACGGCCAGTGCACCCAGCTTGTCGTCGACATAAGCAGCATCAACATTCACGGTGCTTGCCGCATCGTTGCCCGCATTGAACGACACTTCTTCCAGCAGCTTTTCCATCACCGTATAGAGCCGGCGCGCGCCGATGTTTTCCGTCTTCTCGTTGACCGAGAAAGCGATTTCGGCAAGGCGCTTGATGCCGCTGTCGGTGAATTCCACCTTCACGTTTTCCGTGCCGAGCAACGCTTCGTACTGGCGCGTGAGGCAGGCGTCGGTGCTGGTGAGGATGCGTTCGAAGTCGGCAATCGACAGCGATTCGAGCTCGACCCGGATCGGGAAGCGACCCTGCAGTTCGGGAATCAGGTCCGACGGCTTGGCGAGGTGGAAAGCACCGGAAGCAATGAATAGAATGTGGTCGGTGCGGATCATCCCGTACTTCGTGTTCACCGTCGTGCCTTCCACCAGCGGCAGCAGGTCGCGCTGCACACCGGCGCGCGAGACGTCGGCGCCGCCGACTTCCGAGCGGCTGGCGATCTTGTCGATCTCGTCGAGGAACACGATGCCGTTCTGCTCGACGTTGGCAATCGCCTTCTGCTTCAGATCATCCTCGTTGACCAGTTTCGCCGCTTCCTCTTCGACCAGCAGCTTCATCGCTTCCTTGATCTTCAGCTTGCGCTTCTTCTTGCGCCCGCTGCCGAGCCCGGAGAACATGGACTTGATCTGCTCGGTCATTTCCTCCATGCCCGGCGGCGCCATGATTTCCATGCTCGGTGCGGCGTCGGCCACTTCCACCTCGACCTCGCGGTCGTCGAGCGCGCCTTCGCGCAAACGCTTGCGGAAGGTCTGGCGAGTGGTATTGCCCTGCGCATCGGCCTCGGTCGCAGCGGGTGTCGCATTGAAGCCGAAATCGCGCGGCGGCGGCAGCAGGATGTCGAGCACACGGTCTTCCGCTGCATCCTCTGCACGTGCGCGCACCTTGCGCATTTCCGATTCGCGCGTCTGCTTGATGGCGATATCGGTGAGGTCGCGGATGATGGTGTCGACGTCGCGGCCGACATAGCCCACTTCGGTGAACTTGGTCGCTTCGATCTTGATGAAGGGGGCATCCGCCAGCTTGGCGAGGCGGCGCGCGATCTCGGTCTTGCCGACGCCCGTCGGGCCGATCATCAAAATGTTCTTCGGCGTGATCTCATGGCGCAGCGGCTCTTCCACCTGCTGCCGGCGCCAGCGGTTGCGCAAGGCGATGGCGACCGCACGCTTGGCGCGCGACTGACCGACGACGTGCTTGTCGAGTTCGGAGACGATCTCCTGGGGAGTCATGTTCATGGTGCGTGTCCAGCTTATTCGAGGGTTTCGATGGTGTGCGACAGGTTGGTGTAGATGCACAGCTCGCCGGCGATAGTAAGTGCCTTCTTGACGATCTCTTCCGGACTCATTTCCGTGTTCTCGTGCAAGGCCTTGGCGGCCGATTGTGCATAGGCGCCACCAGAGCCGATTGCGCCGACGCCGTTCTCGGGTTCGAGCACGTCGCCGTTGCCGGTGATGATCAGCGTCGCTTCGCGGTCTGCTACCAGCAGCATGGCTTCAAGACGGCGCAGGATGCGGTCGGTGCGCCAGTCCTTGGCGAGTTCGACGGAGGCGCGCATCAGGTTGCCCTGGTGTTTTTCGAGCTTGGCTTCGAAACGTTCCAGCAGCGTGAAGGCATCGGCCGTACCACCGGCGAAGCCGGCAAGCACCTTGCCCTGGTAGAGCTTGCGCACCTTGCGCGCGCTGCCTTTCATCACGATGTTGCCGAGCGTGACCTGGCCGTCGCCGCCCAGTGCGACCTTGTTGCCGCGGCGCACTGAAAGAATCGTGGTGCCGTGAAATTGTTCCATGCATACCCCTGGGATGAAATGTTGAACCTGCTGCAATTTTCACCAGATGGGGGCGGCGCGCCGGATTGCAAGGCGCGTAAAGCGGTCAGCCTTTTCGCGGCACGATGCGGGCAATGTCCTTGAGCCCGATGGTATGGAACAACGCCACCACGAGATGGTTCACGTGGTGGAATTCCAGTGTACGCCCGACGCCGCAAAACGGCGCGAGGCCGGTCAGCAGCCGTCCGGCCGCATTGAAATCCACGCGCTCCAGGCGCGAGCAGTCGAGCACGGCAGGATTGTGCTCGTCGGAAAAGCTGGCGATGGCAAGGATCAGGCTGTCTATGCGGCCTTCGACCACCCGCGGCATCATGAAATTTTCCTGGAAAAGGGAAGCGGACGCATGCTGATCCGGCGCCACGGTAGTGACCTTGCCCCGTGGCGAGACGAAGGCCGGCGGCGAGACTTCGAATGTTACGCAATAGTCGATGCTGGTTTCCTCGAACTCCTTCTCGCGATCGAGCAAGCGCAGGATTTCCAGCAGCAGCAGCCAGCCGTGGTCGGTCTCGTCCCGGCGGCCGACTTCGATAACGGCGCGGATCTTTTCCGCCAGTTCAGGCGCGCCCGCCAGCACCAATTCGTTTCCCGCCTTGTGCAGTCGCTGCAGCAGCGCGAGCAACAGGCTGCATCCCGTCACATCGACTTCCGTCACGCGCATGAAATCCAGGCGCAGTGCACGGCGCGTTTCCGCCAGCTTGGCAATCCGGTCGATATTTTTCTTGCTGCCGGCATCCAGCTTGCCGGCGAACGGTACCGCGGGCAGTGCTCCATGCTCGGTTGGTGATGCATCCTGCCGGACAGGGGCTGACCATGCAGGGGGCGAGGTTTCGAAGCGGCTGGCATAGGCAATCGACAACTGCTCGAACTCCTGCTGCTTGCCGCCGATCTGGTAGAGGTCGAACAGCATCAGCCACGCTTCTTCGATCTCGTCGCCGAGCACGTCTTCCTCGATCGCCGAGCGCAACATCTGTTCCACCACTGCAGCCTGGCCGTTGGCATACATGATCGCCGCTTCTTCGATCACTGCGGCCGCTTCCGATTCCACCACTGCGGCTTCTCCCAACATGCTGGAACCGTCGAGCAGGAACTGCGTGGTGGTGCCCATCTCCAGCGGTGGCAGGGCACCGGCGGAGGGCGCGGGTGCCGGCAAAGGCTCGGCACGCTTTTCCGGTTTGCGCGTTTCGGTTGTGGAGGGTTTCGGCGCGGCGACAGCCTTGGCCGGCGGTGTTGCGGTCTTGGCAGGTGACGATGTGGGAGGCGGCGCGACAGGGCGACGTACTGGCACGGACTTCACGAACTCGGAAGACATTTCCGATTCGATCGCATCGATCTTCAGCGCGGTAGCAATGGCGGCCTGAGTGTCTCGCCTGGCGGGCGGCGTACGTGTGGAAGGCTTGCTGTTGCCGCTGGAGCTTTTCCTGGACGGCGAGGATTTTCCGGACGTCGAGCCAGTACGTTTCGGGCGCACCGAGGCATCATCGTCCGTTGCATCGTCGCGACGATCCTTCTTCCCGAAAAGCGAAAATATCCCCACTGTGTCCCTGCGCGGCGTATGGCTCGTCCGCCAGCATGGCGGAGATGAAAAAATACTACGAGGACACTAAAGTAACACAACAGACAGTCAACACGCCACCTTGCCGGCACGCTGGAGTGGTTTATCTGCAAACCGGTTTGAAAGGTCCGCAGTATGCCGCTCAGTATGCCGTTTTGCAGATATCGGAATGGCGCAGCGAATGCGCAGCTCAAAAAACAAACAAGCGTACGTTGCACGGGGCAAGGTACGCTTGGTTCGGGAAAACCGGGAAATCCCGCGGGACTCAGTCTCCGTACAGCTTTTGCTTCAGTTCACGGCGCTGTTGCGCTTCGAGGGACAAGGTAGCGGTCGGGCGTGCCAGCAGGCGGGGAATACCGATCGGCTCGCCGGTTTCTTCGCACCAGCCGTATTCGCCGGACTCGATGCTGGCCAGCGACTGCTGCACCTTCTTCAGGAGCTTGCGCTCACGGTCGCGGGTGCGCAGTTCCAGCGCATGTTCTTCCTCGATGGTGGCGCGGTCGGCCGGATCGGGAACGAGCACCGTTTCACGCAGGTGTTCGGTGGTTTCGCCTGCGTTTTTCAGGAGGTCTCGCTCGAGCTGCTGCAGGCGCGCCTTGAAGAAAGCCAGCTGGGCTTCGTTCATGTAGTCCTTCTCGCTCATCGCGAGAATCTGCTCTTCGGTCAGCAATGCACCATCGGCAGGCGCGGGAGTCGATTTGTTTTGTTTGGTAGCCACTTCGCGTACTTTCGAAACTGCTGATGTTTCCATTGTATCTGTTAATCCGGCACTTGCATTGTCACTGCTCAGGCTGGTGCCGGGCTCCTTCCCGCTCGCTCTGGAGGCCGTGGAACGGCTGCCTGACGCGCGCGTTGCGGCTGGTGCCGCTTTCTTTGCGGGCGCTGTCCCGGTTGCTGTTTTCGCATCCTTCGGGGCACTCGCCTCTACCTTGCTTTTTACCTGTGTTTTCGGGGGTTTGGCAACGGATTTCGTTGCTGCAGTTGCGGTTTTTTTTGTGGGCTTGCCGGTTTCAACAACCGATTTTGCCGGTTTGGCTGTCGGAGCGGCAGGCTTGCTTCCCTTGGCAAGCTTTACTGCGGCGCCCTTTGCTGCGGACTTCGTCACGGTTGCGTTCATCGTCTCCCCTGGTTATGAACACCCGGTTTCCGCTGTCGCATCCATGAATCCGGACCGGCCGGGCGCCGCGCTTGTCATGCGCGTATTGCCAAACGATTACCTCCGCTGCTGCCACCGCCACTGCAGGCACGGCTTGAACCCGATTCAAATCGGGCGATAGTTTATACCAAACACTGTTCCAGTCCGGCGATAAATATTTCCTTCGGAAGATTTTTGCCGATGAACACCATTTTGCTGCCGCGCGCCTCGTTTTCCGGCCATTTTGCGCCGATGTCCGAACCCATCATTTGGTGCACGCCCTGGAATACTACCTTGCGGTCGGCGCCGTCCATCCACAGTACGCCCTTGTAGCGCAGCATGCGCGGGCCGTA
>DASVLM010000621.1:0-3192 GCA_036384875.1 Noviherbaspirillum sp. | reverse complement strand
CACGTGTTGCTCGCACAGGGAATTGAAGCGGAAGCATTCGCTGTCTTGCGGTAATTCATGAACCTGTATTCCCGTCTGTCGACGCTATGCGAAATCGCATCGAAAGACATCGCGCATGTTTCTCGCCCACACAGGGAACTTTTTCCTCATGTCGTGAACTGAAATTAGCATTCTTCTCAATTCAAGCAGGAATGCTGCGGGGAACCGTCCCTCTTTTTCATGACAAACGGGAATCTTCATGAAAGCATTCATCGCAACAGTCCTGGTCTGGTCCACACTTGGCATTGCGCAGCCGTCGACAGCGGAGGACCTGGTCGATACCGCCCGGCACTCGGTAACGTTCAACACTTTTCTGGCCGCAGCCAAATCGGCCGGCCTGCTGGAAACGCTCAAGGATAGCGGGCCCTATACGGTATTCATTCCGACGGATGAGGCATTCAGCAAGCTGCCGGCCGGCACCGTGGAGTCGTTGATGAAGGACAAGAAGAAGCTGGCGCAGATTCTCGAGTATCACGTGGTGCCAGGCAAAATCATGGTGGCCGATGTAAAGCCGGGACAAGTAAAAACCATGGAAGGCAGTCCGTTGAAACTGACCTCCGATAACGGCAAGGTCACACTGAATGACGGCGCGAATGTCATCCAGAGCGACCTGATCGCCGACAACGGCGTGATCCACGAAATCGATGCGCTCGTGATCCCGAGCGATGTACGGTAACGCAGCCCGCCGCATCCTGCATTGCGCGGCAGGCTGCCGTGCGATCAGAAATGCACGCCACGCAGCAACTGCTGCAATGCCATCTGGTCCGCGCTCAGCTGCGGCGCCCTCTTCTCACCGGCCCCTTTTGCTGCGTCGGAATCCGGGAACATGCGGAAGCTGGTGTTCATCACGATCTGCGCGACCCGCGGCACCAATGCATGCAGAACCTCCCCAAAAATGCCCATGCGCGTCGCGATGCGCACCGGCTTGTAGACGACCGCCTGAGCAATCAGATCCGCAGCCTCATCCGGCGTCAATGTCGGCACGTTCTGATAAATCTTGGTCGGTGCGATCATCGGGGTACGCACCAGCGGCATGTTGATCGTCGTGAACTTGATGTTCACATCCGCAAATTCCGACGCCGCGCAACGCGTCCATGCATCCAGTGCCGCCTTCGATGCGACATAGGCAGAGAAGCGCGGCGCATTCGTCAGCACACCGATCGACGAAATATTGATCACATGACCGCTCCTGCGTTCGATCATTTTGGGAAGCAATCCCATCGTCAGGCGCAGCGCGCCAAAGTAGTTGAGCTGCATCGTGCGTTCGTAATCATGGAAGCGATCGAAGCTCGATTCAATGCCGCGGCGAATCGAACGCCCGGCGTTATTGACCAGCACGTCGACACCGCCATGGTTTTCGATCAGCAGCTTCACGAATCGGTCGCAGTCCTCCATCGATGCCACATCGACGGCATAGGTGATCACATCGAAACCGCGATCCTTGATTTCCTTTTTCGCTTCGGCCAGCTTTTCTTCATCGCGGCCGCAGATGATGGTGATCGCGCCCGCTTCCGCAATCTTGTGCGCCGCCGCCAAGCCGATGCCGGATGAGCCGCCCGTAATCAGTACGACCTTACCGGCGACTTGGCCGCGCAGGGTGTGGTCGATGGACAAAGCCGGATCGAGATTGCGCTCCCAGTAGTCCCAGATGCGGTCGGCGTAGTCTTCCAGGCGTGGACAGACAATGCCGGTCCCCTTCAATGCCGCGGCAGTGTCACGGTTGTCGAAGCGCGTCGGGTAATTCACGAACTGCATGATGTCTTCAGGCAGGCCGAGATCTTTCATGATGGCGTGGCGCACGCGGCGTACCGGGGTCAGCGACATCATGCCTTTCTTGATCGACTTCGGAATGAAGCCGAACAGCGCGGCATTGATACGCAGACTCATCGTCGGCGCATGTGCCGCCCGAGCGAAGGTGTTCAGCACATCGCCCACACGCATCGGCTCGGGATCGGTCAGATGGAAGCATTTGCCGTCGAGCTTGGGCTGGTGCGCGATATGGTCCATCGCATCGACAACATAATCGACGGGGACGATGTTGATGCGTCCACCCTCGATACCGATCGTGGGCATCCACGGCGGCAGCATCTGGCGAATGCGCTGAATGAGTTTGAAGAAGTAGTATGGCCCGTCGATCTTGTCCATCTCGCCGGTCTTTGAATCGCCCACGACGAGGCCGGGACGATAGACGCGAAATGGCACCTTGGATTCCTTGCGCACGATCTTCTCGGACTCGTGCTTGCTGGCGAAGTAAGGATGATCGAGATTCTCCGCCTCGTCGAACATGTCCTCGCGGAAGATGCCTTCGAAGAGCCCCGCTGCGGCGATCGAACTTACATGGTGCAGGCAACCTGCGCCGATCGCATTGGCGAACGCCACGGTATTGCGCGTACCATCGATATTGACTTCCATCTGCGATTCGGCATCTGCCTTCATGTCGTAGATGGCGGCGAGATGGAAGAAATGATCGATGTTCTTCGCCAGCGCCTTGGTGTCGTCCTTCGATACACCGAGCTTGGGTGAACGCAGGTCACCGAATACCGGGATCGCCCTACTCTTCGTCGTGCCCCAGTATTCCAGCAACGCCGGAATCTTGTCGCGGCTCTCCTCGCGAATGAGAAAATGGACCACGCTGCCTTTGCGTGCCAACAGTTTTTTTACCAACCGCTTGCCGATGAATCCGGTGGCGCCGGTCACGAAATATCGCATACTACCCCCCATTGTTGTTTGATTGTCGGGCCAGTCGGATAGCGGCCCTCGCGGTACCCGGCAATCATTGCAGGACGCGTACAGCTTGACAAGGGGCTGGGGTTGCCCTTTAGAACGCATGCTCTACGGCTTTAGAATGCCCTCTCTACATTTGGCGCTTAAACTGCATGAATGAAAAAGCACGTCGGCCAGCGTGCCGCTGACAAGCGCGGCGAAGGCATCACGAAGACGGTCGCGCGGTGCAATCACAGGAGCTAGGCGCTGCTCGGCTTGCACAGAGGTTTGTCATCAGCCTTTTGCTTTGTCGCTTCGGGTTAACCAACTAATGGAGGATCATCATGGTCAAGAAATTGAAGGCACTGCCCAAGGCAGACGACAAGCAGCTCGCCGAGGCTGTTCGCACTTCTGCGCAGCAGATCTGGCAAGCAGGACTGGGCGCCTTTG
>DASVLM010000620.1:0-7019 GCA_036384875.1 Noviherbaspirillum sp. | reverse complement strand
ATGGAAAAGTCCGGCACCACGGTGTCGCGCTGGGTCGATGCGGTGCTGGAAAAGAACGAGCTGATCGACCAGGACAACAACGTGCGCGGCATGGTGTTCTGGGGCCACGCACCGAACTCGCAGACGCGCGGCCTGGACATGAAGAAGGCGCTCGACAAGCTTGATCTTCTCGTCGTGATCGACCCGTATCCTTCCGCTACTGCGGCAATGGCGGCGATGAAGGTCGACGGCCAGCAGTTGAATCCGAATCGCGCGGTCTACCTGCTGCCGGCAGCGACGCAGTTCGAGACCTCCGGTTCGGTGACGGCGTCGAACCGCTCGCTGCAGTGGCGCGAGAAGGTGATCGAGCCGCTGTTTGAATCGCGCACCGACCACATGATCATGTACCAGCTCGCGGAGAAGCTCGGCTTCGGCAAGGAGCTGGTCGCAAAGCTGAAACTCGTGCCCGGCAAGGGCGGCATGATGGAGCCGGAGCCGGAATCGATGCTGCGCGAAATCAATCGAGGCAACTGGACCATCGGCTACACCGGCCAGTCGCCCGAGCGCCTGAAGGCGCACATGCGCAACATGCACAAGTTCGACGTGAAGACGCTGCGCTGCAAGAGCGGCAAGGACGAAGCCACCGGCTACGACCTCACCGGCGATTACTTCGGCCTGCCCTGGCCCTGCTACGGCACGCCGGAACTCAAGCATCCCGGCACGCATGTCCTCTACAACACGCATCAGCATGTGATGGATGGCGGCGGCTGCTTCCGCGCGAATTTCGGCGTGGAGCGCGACGGCGTCAACCTGCTGGCGGAAGACGGCTCGTATTCGGTGGGTTCGGACATCACCACCGGCTATCCGGAATTCGACCACATCCTCTTGAAGAAACTCGGCTGGTGGGACGACCTCACCGACGACGAGAAGAAGGCGGCTGAGGGCAAGAACTGGAAGACGGACTTGTCCGGCGGCATCCAGCGCGTGTGCCTGAAAGTGCATGGCGTGCATCCGTTCGGCAACGCGAAGGCGCGCGCGCTGGTGTGGAACTTCCCCGATCCGGTGCCGCTGCATCGCGAACCGCTGTACGGCACCAAGCCCGATCTTGCGGCGAAGTATCCGACGCACGACGACAAGAAAGCCTTCTGGCGCCTGCCGACGCTCTACAAGTCGGTGCAGCAGAAGAACATCGAGAACAAGCTCTACGAGAAATTCCCGATCATCCTCACTTCCGGACGATTGGTGGAATACGAGGGCGGCGGCGAAGAGACGCGTTCGAATCCGTGGCTGGCGGAGCTGCAGCAAAACAACTTCGTCGAGATCAATCCGAAAGCGGCGAGCGATCGCGGCATCCGCGACGGCGAATGGGTGATCGTCTCCACGCCGACCGGCGCGCGCATCAAGGTGCAGGCACTGGTGACGCCGCGCGTGGCGCCCGACACCGCCTTCATCCCCTTCCACTTCTCCGGCTGGTGGCAGGGCAAGGACATGCTGGAGTATTACCCGGAAGGCGCGCACCCGATCGTGCGCGGCGAAGCGGTCAACACCGCGACGACTTACGGCTACGACTCGGTGACGATGATGCAGGAAACCAAGACGACGATCTGCAACATCGAACGCTTCACTGCCTGATGCAGGGGGAATGACCATGGCACGAATGAAATTCATCTGCGACACGGAGCGCTGCATCGAGTGCAACAGCTGCGCCACCGCTTGCAAAAACGAGCATGAGGTTCCGTGGGGCGTGAACCGCCGCCGCGTGGTGACCATTAACGACGGCGTGATCGGCCAGGAGAAAACCATCTCGGTCGCCTGCATGCATTGCTCCGATGCGCCCTGCATGGCGGTGTGTCCGGTGGACTGCTTCTACCGCACCGACGAAGGCGTGGTGCTGCACAACAAGGATGCCTGCATCGGCTGCGGCTACTGCTCGTATGCCTGCCCGTTCGGCGCGCCGCAATTCCCGTCCAACGGCAATTTCGGCCTGCGCGGCAAGATGGACAAGTGCACCTTCTGCGCCGGCGGCCCGGAAGAAAACGGCTCGAAGGAAGAGTTCGAGAAATACGGCCGCAACCGCCTGGCCGAAGGCAAGCTGCCGGCCTGCGCCGAAATGTGCTCGACCAAGGCGCTGCTCGGCGGCGACGGCGATGCGATCGCCGACATCTTCCGCAACCGCGTCATGCGTCGCGGCAAGGGCAGCGAAGTGTGGGGCTGGGGCACGGCCTACGGCCCCGGCCGCCATGGCAAGGGACCGGAAGGAGGCAAGTCATGAGAACGTTGCTGATACTGGGACTAGGCCTGGCTGCGGCAGCCATCGCCGGTTGCGGCGAAGTGGACCAGAGCATGTCCGCCGCCAACACCAATCGCGGCGACGAACCGGCGTACAAGGGTGCGAAGGATCCCTTCGTCGCCAAGGGCTGGACGCCCGGCGACAAGGGTTCGTGGGAAACGCAGATGCGCACGCGCTCGCTGACGCAGAACGAGTACAACAAGACGAATTGACGGCGCATCCTCATCGTCCGGAAGGAAGCATGCCATGAAGAACAGGATTGCCAGCCTCGCATTCGGCCTGTCGCTACTGGCGACAGCCGCGTTCGCGCAGGACGCACCCAAGCCCGACGCACCACAGCCCATCACACAGGCGACGCCGGCGCAGCAGTCCGCGCCGGATGTCGAATCGGTCGACATCCTCAAACAGAACCAGGCCGAGCGCACGCGCATCCAGCCGGGCAACAATGCGCCGACCTGGCGTATCGTGAAAGAAGGCACGAAGAACTATTCCAGCCTGCCCGCGAAAGAAGCCGGCGTACTGATCCAGCCCAAGGCGCAGTTCCCCGGGCAGGACCGCGCCGTTACCGCCGGCGAAGCATGGCGCCGTTATCGCAACGGACCGCTCACCCTCTATGGCGGCTGGCTGATCCTCATCGCGCTGGCTGCAGTTGCCGCGATGTACATCATCGTCGGCCCCATCCGCACCAAGGAACCGCCGACCGGCCGCATCATCGAACGCTTTACCGCGCTGGAACGCATGGCGCATGCCACCGTCGCAGCCAGCTTCGTGGTGCTGGCGCTCACCGGGCTTACCATGCTGTTCGGCAAGCATGTGCTGATGCCCGTCATCGGCCATGCGGCGTTCGGCTACCTGACCTATCTCTTCAAGACCGTGCACAACTTCGTCGGCCCCCTGTTCGCGCTGGGCATGATCGTCACCTTTGCCATCTTCGTGAAAGACAACTTCCCCGGCAAGGGCGACCTGCGCTGGATACTGACGATGGGACGCGACCCGAACTGCGGCCGTTTCAATGCCGGCGAGAAGGTATGGTTCTGGGGCGGCCTCACGCTGCTCGGCATCGTTCTGACCGCCTCCGGCTTCGTGCTCGACATGCTCGTGCCCGGCATCGATTACACGCGCGGCAACATGCAGATCGCCAACGTCATCCATCTTGCCGGCGCGGTGCTGTTCGTGGCAGGCTCCTTCGGCCACATCTACATGGGCACCATCGGCACCGAAGGGGCGCTCGACGCGATGCGTACCGGCTACGTCGACGACACCTGGGCGAAGGAACATCACAAGCTGTGGTATGAACAGGTGGAACGCGGCGAGATCCCGCGCGTACGCACGCAGGAATCCACGAACGCACCCGCCGGCGGTCCGGCGAATGCCGTTTGACGGCGCTGTTTGACACCTATTGCAGGAGACAGGACATGAAGAAACTCATCCTTGCATCGCTGGCACTCGCGCTGTCGTCGGCCGCATTCGCCAAGTTGCCCCCGCCGACCGACGAACAGAAAGCCGCCGCAGCCGCCGCCAAGGACAAGGCCGCCTGGGCCGACAAGGTCGCTGCGTACAAGCTCTGCATGGCGCAGGACAAGGTCGCCGCGCGCTACCTGAAAGACAAGGGTTTGAAGAAACCCTCCATCGAAACGCCGCCCTGCGTCAACCCCGGCCCCTATGTGCCGCCGGTGGCCGATGCCGGTGCCGCTACATCGACCCCCGCCACCGCAACGCCCGCAGCAGCAGCGAAGCCCGCCGCTGCGCCGGCAAAGAAGTAAGCACATCAGTCAACACATAAGCAGCCTGCCACCCGAGTCACGACAGACAGGACACCCACGCTCATGCCTCATCGCCCCCAGCTTTCGAACGCCTCCGTCCCGCTCACCAGGGAAGTCGAAGTGATGGACGAGCGCGGCCGGCTCTCCACCATCTCGATTCCCGCCGAACGTCCGCTCACCGTCTACGTCGACAAGCGCGAACTCGTCACGCTCATGACGCTCGGCGGCGCACCGGAAGCGCTGGTGCTCGGCTACCTGCGCAACCAGCGCCTGGTGCGATCGATCGAAGACATCGAAGCGATCCAGGTGGAATGGGATGTCGATGCGGCGGCAGTGAAGACGCGCCACGGCATCACCGACATCGAAGAGCGCACCAAGCGCAAGGTCGTCACCACCGGCTGCGGCCAGGGCTCGGTGTTCGGCGGACTGATGGACGAGATAGAAGACATCAAGCTGCCCGCCGATGCGCGCCTGCGGCAATCAACGCTGTACAAGATCGTCGACACCGTGCGCACGCAGCAATCGATCTATAAGCAGGCCGGTTCGGTGCACGGCTGCGCGCTGTTCGATGCGAACGGTGAGATGCTGTATTTCGTCGAGGACGTGGGGCGGCACAACGCGGTCGACTCCATCGCCGGACGCATGTGGCTCGATGGCGTGCGCGGGGAAGACAAGGTGTTCTACACCACCGGGCGGCTCACTTCCGAGATGGTGATCAAGGGCGCGCAGATGGGAATGCCGTTTCTGCTCTCACGCTCGGGTACCACGCAGATGGGGCATATGGTGGCGGAAAAACTGGGGATGACCTTGCTGGCGCGTTGTACTGGCAAGCACTTCCTTGCACTGACCGGGAAAGAACGGCTGGTGATGGAGCCGCATTTGGCTGAGGTGTTGAGGGTGGCGTAAACAGATCTCGCGGAATCGCATATTCGACTTGCTGCTGATTTGTCGCAGAAGCCGCGAGAACCATCTCAAAAGCCGTTCAATGTTTGAATAGCCAATCAGCCGTCGTGCCGCCAAGCGGTGTCGCCTTGCGGTCGCCGAGTATTCGCTGTGCCAAAATTTGCATGGCTTCGGCGTTATCTGCCGTACCGCTCAGAATCGCTTCCGCGTAACGCGCCGACAATCCCGCCTTGTCCAGCCGCATAGCGCGTTCGATGGACTCCATTGCGCTCTCGCGCTGCCCTGTCATGGCTTGCACTACAGCCAGTGCGCCATGGCTTTCTGCAAAATTGCGATCCAGCGACAAGGCGGTTTCAAACGCATGGTGTGCCTCCTTGAGGTCCCTGCGCATCAGATGTGCCCAGCCCAAGCCGTGCCATGTGCCGATATGGGACGGCATGAAGTTTACTGCTCGCCTGAAGTCCTGGACGGCCTGTTCAACCTCTCCTGCCAGAAGATTGGCAAGTCCAAGCGCAGACCACGAGCGCCCGTCTTCCGGATTGATTCGCAATGCCTTTTCCAGCTGGCGCTTCGCTTCAGCCGGATCGCGCTCCGCAAGGGCAACGGTTGCACGTGCGGCCAAAGCCTCCATTTGCTCCGGATTGGCACTCAAAGACCCTTCGGATAATCGCTTTGCCAGGGCAATCCGGTCTGCGTCAATGCAAATCAAACTTGCTACGCCTGCTGCTGCGGGTGAGAGCGTGCCTGCCTTCATGTGGCGGTCACACCAGTCCAAGGCGTCCTGCAATGCATTAAGCCGGTGCAACGTACGCAACCACAAGACTTGCAGCGACGAGTCGTTCGCTGTCGCATCTTCAGCATTGGCGAACGGCTGCAACAGCGACCGGGAATCGGCGAAACGTTGCTGCAAGAACGCAATATTCGCCAGGTTCTGACCGATTGCTGGATGTAAGCCCAGGTGTTCCTGAAGCGACTGCAGCAAAGCGCTCGCATCCTCCAGCCGACGCTGAGCGATACGCAGGTTGGACTCCCTGAATGCCCACGCCGAAAAATCTGTGGCGTCCCTTCGGCCACGCTCGAGCAACGTCTCCGCACGATCGAATTTGCCGGCTGCAATAGCGGTATCGAATGCATCCGATATTAGCTGCTGGTTTGCCGGGTCGGTAATCAAATAACTTTCAAGCCGCGCCAGTCGCTCAAGCGCGACATGGGAGTGGTCAGAGGTAGGCCTGATATCTGTCGTGGTTGCCATGATTGCAGTTGGTAGGGTGATCTTGTTGCATTATAGGCATTGCCAATATGGCAAACAAGACAATATCCATCCTGCAGGACTGAAGCTTTTCTTACTTTCCCCTAAACCGTTTCCCTAAAGCACGGATGTACTGGTATCGGAAGCTGCGCGCCCGGCGCGGCTGATACAGGCATATTCAAAGATGGGGTAAGCGAGCATGGTAGCGATCGTCAGCGGCAATGGAATTGGGTTGAATCTGGCTTCTTTGGCCGGGCTGGGGCAGGGCAAGGCGGCGCAGGGCCAAAGCGGCGAAGGAGCGTATGTCAACCTGGCCACCGGCAACCTGGTACTGCAGGACCGCGACGACCGGCTGATGGGGCCTGGCGCGTCCGTCGAGCTGGTGCGCACCTATAACAGCCAGGGGCAGATTCAGGACGACAACGCCGACAACTGGTGGATCAATGGCTACCGTCGTATTGCCAGTCTCACCGGTACGGCCAACAGCGCCGGCAGCACGGTGCAGCGCATCGACGCCGACGGCTCCACGCTGACCTACACCTACGACAGCAACAGCGGCTTGTATAAACCCAACGCCGGCTCCGGCAAGTACGACACTTTGGCTTACGACGGCGCCAGCGGCCTGTGGACCTGGACCGAAGCGGCCACGCAGCGTACCGAAAGCTATGAAACAAGCGGTTCGTTCTGGCGCCTCCGTTCGTCTTCCGATACGAATGGCAACTCCACCACCTATAGCTATGCCAACGGCCTGCTGGCGTCCGTCACCGACAGCACCGGCGAAACCGTCGAATTCACCTATGACGGCAACCTGCTCACCCAGGAACGCGTACGCCAG
>DASVLM010000619.1:0-4944 GCA_036384875.1 Noviherbaspirillum sp. | reverse complement strand
AGGCCTGTCAGGCAGAGGCTGTTAACTTAAGCATTGCCTTTGTTCCCCGCCCGAATGCGCCACTGCCTCGCTGAAAATCCGCCAGCCCGGCCCGAGACCACAACAAGACAAACTTCTCACTGAATAAAAAAAAGCCATGCCAGAAGCCCCCAAGAAAGCCGTCCACGCAGCACTCATAGGCAACATACTCGTTGCGCTTAGCAAATTCGGCGCAGCGCTTTACACCGGCAGTTCCGCCATGCTCTCCGAAGGCGTTCACTCCCTCGTGGACAGCGGCAACGAAATTCTCCTGCTCTACGGCATGCACCGCGCCAAGCTGCCCGCCGACGCAAGATACCCTTTCGGCCACGGCAAGGAAATCTACTTCTGGAGCTTCGTTGTTGCGCTGCTGGTGTTCGCACTGGGTGCCGGCGTATCCCTCTTCGAAGGCATACACCAGTTGCGCGACCCTGTGCCGATGGAAAACCCGGTCATCAACTACATCGTCATCGGACTCGCGATGATTTTCGAAGGCACGTCATGGGTCGTCGCCTTCCGCGAATTCCGCGAGCAAAAAGGAAACCACGGCTACATCGAAGCGATCCGGCGCGGCAAGGATCCGACCACCTTCACCGTGCTCTTCGAAGACAGCGCCGCACTGCTCGGCCTTGTGGTCGCGCTGGCCGGCATCCTCCTCAGTGAAACAACAGGAGACTCCTCCTACGATGGCGCCGCCTCCGTCATCATCAGTTTCATCCTCGCCGCCACCGCATTCTGGCTCGCCCGCGAAACCAAGGGCCTGCTGATCGGCGAAAGCGCCAACAGCGAAGTGGTCGACGGCATACGCCGGCTGGTTGCTTCAGAGAAGGATGTGGACCGCGTCAACGAGATCCTGACCATGCACATGGGCCCCGACTTCATCCTCGTCAACATCAGCCTGCACATCGCGCCGCAAGCCGACCGCGCACGCGCGCACGAGATATTCGACAGCATCGACCGCCGCATCAAAGACTGCTATTCCAACGTCCGGCGCGTATTCATCGAGTCTGAAAACCTGCCCGGCACTTCGCACCATATTCCAGCCTGAGCGCAACCAAAGACGCGGCACCAGACATATCTCAAGGACTTCCGGTCAACGGCTGCTATCGTGAATCAGCATGACCGGTTGACGTGCAGCCATGCCCGCGAACAACACGCCGGTCCCTGGTCTGTTCCTTGATGAACTTTGGTGGAGCCACGAATGCAGAAAAAAATTTGGCAAGTATCGGCAGCCGCCTTCGCGGCGGCGCTCATGACTACTGGATGCGGCACAACATCCACGGCCACGACAAGCACCAACGACAAAGGCGTTTCGCAGCGTCATGCGGAACTCGATGCGAATTACACTGCGACGCTGAACCGCTTGTACTCCAGCGTGCCCGGTTCGCGCGAACTGGTGGCCAAGGCACGCGGTACGCTTATCTTCCCGTCCGTCATCGCTGCCGGCCTTGGTGTCGGCGGCCAGTATGGCGAGGGCGAATTGCGGGCGGCAGGCAGCTCGCCAGTCTATTACAACCTCGCGTCCGTTTCCGTGGGCTTGCAGATCGGCGCGCAATCGAAGGCGATCATTTTCCTGTTTATGACGGAAGATGCGCTGGATAAATTCAAGAAGAGCGAAGGCTGGTCGGCAGGTGCCGACGCTTCTGTCGCCGTACTGCATGCCGGTGCGAACGGTGCGATCGACGTCAACGCAGTACGCGCACCCGTTGTTGCGTTCGTGCTGACAAATGCGGGCCTGATGGCCAACCTCACCCTCGAGGGAACGAAAATCACGAAGCTGAAGGACCAGTGATACCGGAGCTTGCCTGCCCGCTTTAGCCGCTACAGCCGGATAAGCGGGTAAGCGGGTAAGCGGGCAGACCTTTTCCCGCAGCTTGTTTGAGTCAACAGCAAGCAGTTCATTGGCATCCCATTCATTGGCATGCCGATAGATCCATTCCCATTGTCAACAACACGCCGGATACCGTAAAATCGCCCCGTTACGGAGATGGCATTCCTCCCTGAACCGCCGCCCTTCACCGGGTGGCTGATGATGCCTACAGACGGTCCCGGTCACGGGAGCTGTAGGCATGTTTCCTCCGCTTCGCTGACCGGGTTTTTGCAACGACGAACCTGGTTTCATGAAACATTCCAAACATCCTGAACAATTCGACCTGCTGCCCTATATGGGCAAGTGGCTGGCACTCGCCATCATGGTCGCCATCCTGGCGGGCACCGCCTCTGCACTGTTCCTGTTCTCGCTCGAATGGGCCACCACCTGGCGTGAAGCGCATGCCTGGATCATCTGGCTGTTGCCTGTCGCCGGATTCTCGGTCGGCTGGGTCTACATGAAGCTCGGGAAGTCAGTTGAAGCCGGCAACAACCTGATCATCGACGAGATCCACGACCCCAAGAAAGTCATTCCCTTGCGCATGGCGCCGCTGGTCCTGGGCGGCACGATTCTCTCGCACCTGTTCGGCGCTTCGGTTGGCCGGGAAGGCACCGCGGTACAAATGGGTAGCGCGCTTGCCGACCAATTGACTCACATTTTCCGCATGGATCAGCAGAAGCGGCGCCTGTTGATCATGGCCGGCATCAGCGCCGGTTTCTCCTCGGTGTTCGGCACGCCGCTGGCAGGCGCGATCTTTGGGCTGGAGGTACTGGCGATTGGCCGCATGCGCTACGACGCAATCCTGCCGTGCTTTGCGGCTGCCATCATTGCCGACCAGGTCGGCCTGTTGTGGGGCATTCATCACACTCACTATGCCGTCTCGTCCGTCTCTGCCGTGACGGCATGGAGCTTGACCGCTGCAGTGGTCGCCGGCATGATCTTCGGCCTGGTCGGCATGGTGTTCGCCAATACGACGCACTGGCTTTCCGACACGATGAAGAAGCATGTTGCGTATGCGCCGCTGCGTCCTTTCATCGGCGGGATCGTCGTCGCTGTCGCGGTGTGGGCGGTCGGCACGCATCGCTATATCGGCCTGGGCATTCCGACAATAGTGGAATCGTTCCAGCAGCAACTTCCCTGGTGGGATTTCACCTGCAAGATGGCGTTCACGATCGGTTCGCTCGGCACGGGCTTCAAGGGCGGCGAAGTGACGCCGTTGTTCTACATCGGCGCAACCTTGGGCAATGCGATGGCGCCGATCCTGCAGCAACCGTTTTCCATGATGGCGGCTCTGGGCTTCGTCGCGGTCTTTGCCGGCGCGGCCAATACGCCGATTGCATCCACCATCATGGCCATCGAACTCTTCGGGCCTGCCATCGGTCCTTACGCGGCCATGGCGTGTGTCGTCAGCTATCTGTTCTCCGGACATACAGGCATTTATCGGGCGCAGCGCGTCGGTCATGCCAAGCATCGTTACTTCCCGGAAGGGATCAAGCTGGGCGAGGTGCAGCAATATCGACGGAAGTTGGGCAAGCAGGGCGAGAACGATCAGGCTGCCCAATAGGCCTGTGTCACGGGCAGCAGCATTTTCCTGACATCATGCAGTCACATAGCGTATTTACCATCGCCCTTGTTTCGCAGCCTCGCGAGACATCAATTCAACAAGGCGAACTAGGGAGAGTGGCAGGACGATGGTGAGGTCGACTACCGAAAAGCGCGCCCACGAGCGCGCCCAGTTTTTTCTGATCAATGACGGACGCGAGTTCATGCCGGTCTGGGTGTTTCGCCCCGCTGGCGATGAGGCCGCACTTGCCTGCCTGGTGATCGACCTGAGTCCCGGCGGCGTGCAAGTGATTTCGGAAAAACACGATATCGAACCCGGGCAACATTGCAGGCTTACCTTCCTTTCCGACGACCAGGGCAGTCTTCCTGGCGTGGAAGCACGTCTGGTATGGTCGCGCGCCGACAAGGGACTGCATGCCTACAGCGGCCTCGAATTCACCGGCATGACCGGCGACACGGTCGACCGGCTCATCGACAGCCTGCGCGATGGGTCGGCGCGTTACCTGCGCTGCAGCTTGCGTCCCATCGGTACCCGCCCGGAATAAACCTGAGGGGCGGAGCATGCCTTGCTGCATCCGGATCTCGACCGCCCGCGGGTTCCCAATGCGCGCCGCAATGCGACCCAGCGCAACATCCGCGCGCGAACCCGGTCGCCAATTCCCTGCCTAATTCATATACACGTTTTCATTGCTCCGGCGGCATCGACGCAGGAACGCGCAGCGTTGCCGGCGGTGTTCGCCAGGTTGCCAGCGGGGGGGCGCGGTTCAGCGTATCGAAGACCAGGAACAACCGGAAGGTGGCAGCATGTTGAAGGTGCAGGGAAGCCGGCACAGGTAGCGCTCAACCGAATCAAACAACACAAGGGGAATATGAACAAGAAGAAAGCCGACATCCAATGGATGGATGAACCTGCCTCGAAGGATTACGAAGCGGCGCAACGATTCCTGGAATTGCTCTACGAGCCGAAGAAGGCACGGTCGCTCGTCAAGAAGCTGAAACGCGCCGAGATGTCGGCATACGCCGCCAAGGACATCCTGCGTGCCTCCGGCACGCTGCTCTCCGACATCCAGGCTTTCGACTGGACGAAACAGCAAGACGAGATCCGCAGCGGCGAACCACTGTCGCCGATCCTGCTGGTACGCCGGGAAGACGGCAGCCGCCTCATCGTGGCAGACGGCTTTCATCGTATGTGCGCCGTCTTCAGCACCGACGAGCATGTGATCGTCCCGTGCAAGATCGTCTAGTGCACATTACAGGCATGCAGGAAATCCTTGCCACGCTTCGTGGCTTCTTCACGCAAGACGTGCTGTTGTTTCACATCGGGAGCACGAACTTCACGCTCGGACAGCTGCTTGCGATCCTGCTCGGCATGGTCGCGCTGCTCATCGCGACAAGCGTTCTCAACCGCGTCATTGTCAACCGCCTGCTGTTGTATTCGCACGTCGATCTGAGCACACGCTATACGGTTGCCGCGCTGGTTCGTTATACCGTTC
>DASVLM010000618.1:0-5113 GCA_036384875.1 Noviherbaspirillum sp. | reverse complement strand
TAAAAAATTAAGGGATTACATTTGATCGTTGATAGGTGATCAGCCCTCTCCTGTAGTCACGTGCAAACGAGCCTGGTATTAATATTAGTTATCCGATTGCCTGCAATCGTGTGGCCCCGACGTTTCCCGACGCATTTAATGTTTGACCGTCCTGGTCAAATACATAGCACTGCGCCTTTGGCAGACTAATTTTGATTTCGTCGCCGACTTGACATTGCATTTCAGGCGGGACTCGCATCATCAATGGATCTGCATAGCGATTGCTCTCTACATGCAGATACGTCACATCCCCCAAACGCTCAATGACTTTGATAGTGCCGTTCAGCCTGTTTTCGCTGCCAGCTTGCGCTACGCTGACATGTTCAGGCCGGATGCCAAGGGTAAGTTTCTTGTTTTGAGCAAGCGCTGCGCTGCTAACTGGCACTTGCACCATATTGCCGCACGGTAGCCGTACCCTGCCTTCACCAGCATCAGCCTGGGCCGGTTGAACGTCGATGAAATTCATCTTTGGCGAACCAATAAACCCAGCAACGAACAGGTTTTTGGGTGAATGGTAGAGTTCGAGCGGGGTGCCAACCTGCTCAACCTGTCCGCTATTAAGAACAACGATACGATCTGCCAGTGTCATTGCCTCAACCTGATCATGCGTCACATAAATCATGGTCTTGCCAAGATCCTGGTGCAGTCGCGCGATCTCTACACGCATGTGGACGCGCAGCGCGGCATCAAGATTGGATAGCGGTTCGTCGAAGAGGAAAACACCTGGCTTGCGCACGATAGCGCGTCCGATCGCCACGCGCTGACGCTGCCCCCCGGAGAGCTCTTTCGGTTTACGTTCCAGGAGATTACTGAGTTGGAGTATTTCCGCGGCCTGCTCTACTGCCTGGTTGATTTCTGCCTTGCCGGCTTTGGCAAGCTTCAAGCCAAACGAAATATTTTCTCGCACAGTCATATGCGGATACAGCGCGTAACTCTGAAATACCATGGAAACACCGCGCTGCGCTGGCGGCACATCATTTACCAGACGCCCGCCGATGTGCAAACTTCCCGTGGTTATACTCTCGAGCCCTGCGATAATGCGCAGCAAAGTGGACTTTCCGCAACCTGAAGGACCAACAAAGACGACAAACTCACCGTCCTTCACCTCCAGATCGATGCCTTTGAGCACCTCGGTGGGACCGTGGGATTTGCGCACATCCTTCAGAACCACATTCGCCATTTGTGAACTCCTCATTTGTTAGCTCGGGGGCATCCAGCTAAGTACCCCAGACAGTGCGGGATAGGGGCGGGCATTTTTTATTGCCGCTCCCGTTTATTGTTGCAACCCCGTTACCGTACCTACCAATCCGGGTTTAAGCAAACCTGACACTCCAAGTCCAAAAACGCATTTTCAAGTAATAAAAGCGTACTGAACAAGAGGAACTGGCCGACAACGATCTTAAATTTCCAACATGGCGCTACCGCCACATTGGGTTTCTTTACGAAAAAATGCTCACCCGCAAGCGGGTGAGCCAAAGCGCTGGAACAACCTCTTCGACTCATTACTGAACCGAATTCGATGCTTCACCGCACCGCCGCCGGAGACAACAGGCGGCACAGTGGCGTAGGAGCCTAGAGGGGGCATCTACGCATCCAGCTTCTCGCTTGCACTACCAAACCATTAGAAAGGACGAGCCTCGGCTTACCACCAGGATTCAACTTGGAAACCGAAGGAGGTTCCGCTGGTATCGCTTCCAAATGCGCCAGTGGTGGACAACGTGCTGCCCGGTGCGGCCGCTGCTTGTGCTGCAGAATTCCATTGTGCGTGCGTGATAAAGGCGCGCAATTCCGGGCGGGACCAATAGCCCTTTCCTACAGTCAAAGTTGGCGCGAATGTAATTTTGCTGAGAGTTTGAGCGTCACCGCCACCAGCCGGGGATACACGGCCATGCGTAGCTTCCAGTTGAAGCTTGAAGTGATCGTTGAGGGCATAAACCGGCCGCGCACCAATCATCGTCCAGGTCTCATTTCCGGCAGGCAGTTTGTCGCGCTGGTAAACCGCAACTGCTTCGCCACCGAAATTCGGCGTTACTTGCCACCACAGATGATCAATAAGGCGAGTTCGGGTAACACTGGAGTCGTCGGTCACGTTTCCGACCTGGCCGAATTTGGAATGGCGTGCACCGGCACCAACACCGTATTGGAGGATGACGGAGTTAGCGCCACCCAATACCTTGTTTTGGTTCAGCTCGGTTGTGAACGCATAACCGCCGTGCGCAGCCGGGTTCTTGTTGTCCTTGCCGATCAGGCTCAGATTGAATTTGAGGGAAGTATCGCCCCACAGCGGCAGGCCGTCGTAGATGAAATGATTGACGGTAGCAGCCTTGGTCGCATCGGTATCGTCGCGCACCAGGGCATAACTGAACTTGCCGGGACCGGCCGCGACACCGTCGATACCGGCGCCAGTGCCGCTCATATTGACGTACTGCCAATCCATCATATGGACGTCAGGACGGTTGTTGAATCGGTTGCCGATCCAAGGCGTCGCACCCTGCATCATGGGAAGGTTCTTCGCGGCAACCCAATATTGATTGAGGCTGAGCTTGGAATCGCCGACCGTCGAGCCGGGACTATAAATATTGGCCATCACCGTGCCGACGAAGCTGGTGCCGTCAGCGGATTTGGCAAATTCCTTCACAAACGCGAATTCACCGTATGTGTCGCATTCGTTACCCAGACGACCGCTTGAATTTTCCGCGGTCGGACCGCGCAAATTGAAACAAGCTTGAGCTCCCTTTTCGGAATTGGTGCCAGCACCAGTTCGCAGATAACCGTGGTACTCCCCTTCAGCCTCGCCTGCAAATGCGTGGCCGCATGCAATCGCCAACGCCACAGCAGCTGGCAAGGTCTTCAACACAAGAATTCGCATCCTTTTCTCCCTATTGGACTAAAAAATGGTGGCCTCAGGTGCCACACCATGACCCGAACACGAGCCGTTTTTTTTGATTCCTCCGTTTGCATATTGCAAAGCTGGAATTTTTTTCTTGATGTCGTCTATACAAGAGACGGTCACTCTTGCCTGAGAACAACATCACTGCGCCACTTTTTGAGTGGCGACTTCTGCGTCAACGAAGCGTCATCGACACAAGTATTTCAAACCGGTTTAAATTGTAACTACATTTATTTAAACCGGGTTGAATGATCGGAAGTATATTCCAAACCGATTTTAAAAGTAAACATTAGAGAAAAAGTTGAACGCGGTGTTGTAAAAATAGAAATTTCACCGCCGCGCTGTAGCGCGCAATGTTGAACTCCGCTTGGGGTGGGAGTCCACGAACGAGGCTCTGGCAAACCAGGTGACAGTGGAAGATGTTGGCAGCAGGATGATTAGCTTGAGAAGCATTGGCGGGTCATCATCGAAACAGAACTTGAAGCCCGATTAATCGCGCCAATTTTGGCAACGGGATGAGCGAGCCGTCGATATATGTTGTGACGGAGGCGCTCCTAAAATTCGGAAAACGAGAAAAGCCTTGTGAGAAAAGTCGCTCAATTCTTCGCCAAGTCATGAGGCAACTTACGGATGACCTACGCTGCCTTCTTCGTGGGATGCATGTCCTTGCCTGCCGGATGCACCGGAAGCGTTGCGAGACTCCGATAGACAGCATTGTCATTCCATTCCACTTCGGTGCCGACAAGGCACAAGTGGGGGAAACGTCGCATCAACGCAGTGAACGCGACCTCTGCCTCCAGATACGTTAACGTGGCGCCGATGCATACATGCGGCCCGTATCCGAATGAGAGGTGATTGCCTTCGTCACGCTGGATGTTGAATGTGTCTGGATTGCTGAATTTTTTAGGGTCGCGGTTGGCGGCGCCAATAAGGGGAATTACGAGGTCGCCCTTTCGTATCTGGCGATCGTGGAGCTCGATATCGAGCTTCGCTCTGCGCCCGGTGTATTGCACCGGGCTTTCGTATCGAAGGAGTTCCTTCAAGGCCGATGGCATGAGTTCCGGGTTCTGCTTCAAGCGCTGCCATTGTTCGGGATGACGCAACAGAGTCAACAAGCCATTGCCGAGCAGGTTGCGTGTGGTTTCATGTCCCGCGAACAGCAAGGTGCAACACTGCGCCAGCAATTCCTTGGTAGTGACGACGAGACCTTGTCCTTCGGCTTGTATCAAACGACTGACGAGATCTTCGCCGGGATTGCGGCGTCGATCAGGCAACAACGCTTTGAAATATTCGTTCAATGCCACCAGGCTTTCCTGCGCGCGCAAGGAGATTTCCATCGTTGGCGTAGGACTGCCGACAAACGCGGCCACATCGTCTGACCAGGCGATGAAATCCGGCCGGTCCGGTGAGTCCACGCCCATTGCCGCGGCAATGACTCGAGCAGGAAGTTTTCGCGCGAAGCTGGCGATGAAATCGATTGCATCAGCGAGTTGCATATCGTCGAGAAGTTCTTCGACTATGCGGCTGATCAGCGGCCGCATCCCCTGTATGACCGAGGGTTTGAACCCGGCATGCATCGCCTGGCGCAAACGCGAGTGCTGTGGAGCGTCGAGAAATAGCAGCGATCTTGCGAGTATGCCCTTGAAATCGCGCAACGATTCCCGTGCATCTGCGCCGGAGGTATTGGCCCAGCCTCCTGCCCGCCTTACCGAAAACGACGGATCGCGAAGCACCTGCGCCACATCTGCATAGTCCGTGAGCAACCATGCGCCCCCGCAGAATTCCTCGCTCCAATGGATCGGCCCCTGCTCTCGCAAGGATGCATAGCCCGGATAAGGGTTTTGCAGGAAGGCGGGGTCCGTCATCTTGATCAATTCGAGCTCCTGTTGGTGTCACGCCGCAGATCGACGTGCAGGGCCGGAATTATGGTGTAACCGTATTCGAAGAGCAACACGGTTGGCATCGGAAAATGGCAGCCGGACATGCGCAAGCGACCAACTTGGCGACTGTGTTGAACTTCGGCAAGTTTCCTCGCACTAATGTCCTTTCGTCGGAGTGTGTATTGCGCAGATGTGCACACTCTGTCAATTCCACCGGGAGGAAACATCATGAGACTACGACATCTTTTTGCCGCGATTCTGCTCGCCTATGGCGCAGGGCAGCATGCTTTTGCTGAAGAACCGA
>DASVLM010000617.1:0-5213 GCA_036384875.1 Noviherbaspirillum sp. | reverse complement strand
GTGTAGACGTTCTCGGTATCGGCGGTCTTCAGTACGGCGGTGGCGTCGTTGAGTGTCGGCGCCTTCCAGAAGCTGTCCAGCGCTTCCGCGCAGCGGCGCACGCGCCAGGCGCTCCAGGCCTTTGCAAAAATGTAGTACCAGCTCACGATCGACATTGCGATCAGTACATAGGCGATGCCGTGCGTGATCGCATCGCCTTGCGACCAGTAGTGGGAAATTCCGATGGATTGGTTCATGGATGTGGCCGGGTTGATCGTGAGCGAAAGTGTAATACGGATCGCACGCGATGCACCACTGCGCAGATGCGCATCGGCGACATCCTGAGTTTATTTCAGGCCGAGCACATCCTGCATGTCGTACAGGCCGGTTTGCTTCGTCGCGAGGAAGCGTGCCGCGCGCAGGCTTCCGTGCGCGTACGAGACGCGGCTGGACGATTTGTGCGAAATCTCGATGCGTTCGCCGATCCCGGCAAACAGCACGGTGTGGTCGCCGATGATGTCGCCGCCGCGAATCGTCGCAAAGCCGATGGAAGAGGGATCGCGTTCGCCGGTCACGCCTTCGCGCGCATACACCGCGACATCCTTCAGGTTGCGGCCAAGCGTGTTGGCGATGACTTCGCCCATCTTGAGCGCGGTGCCGGAAGGTGCGTCGACCTTGTGGCGATGGTGCGCTTCGATGATCTCGATGTCGTAGCCGTGCGAAAAGCTTTTTGCGGCGAGTTCCAGCAGCTTCATCGTCACGTTCACGCCGACGCTCATGTTGGGGGCGAACATGATGGCGGTACGCTCCGCGGCGGCGGCGATGGCTTTCTTGCCCTCGTCGTCGAAACCGGTGGTGCCGATCACCATCTTGATGCCGTGCGCAGCGCAATATTCGAGGTGCTTCAGCGTGCCTTCGGGACGGGTGAAGTCGATCAGCAGTTCGGCGTTTGCCAGTCCTTTCGCCAGATCGGATTCGATTGCCACGCCTGCTGGCTTGCCGAGGAAGGCGGCGGCATCGCTGCCAAGCGAGGGGGAGCCGGGAACGTCGAGCGCGCCGGCGAGCACGGCGTCATCCGCACCCTGGATGGCTTCGATCAGCATGCGGCCCATGCGGCCGGATGCGCCTGCAACGGCGATTTTCATCTTGGTCATGATAGGTGTTTTATTTTGCGGGTTGCGGCGCGGGGCCGGTGCCGGCGATGAACGCGAGGTATTCTTTTTCGGTCGGCAGCTGGTCGCCTTCTATGCGTACCAGACGGTTGTCCTTGAAGAAGGTCGTCACGCGGCTGGAAATGACTTCGCCGCTGCCTTTCTGCAGGCGGAAGTAATAGTCCCAGCGGTCGGCGTGGAACATGTCGGTCAGGAGCGGCGTGCCGAGCGCAAAGCGCACCTGGTCACGCGTCACGCCTTCGTTGTTCTTCATGCTGTCCTTGAGCTGGTCGATCATTTCACGCGAAATGAAATTCCCCTGCTGCACGTCGATGCGATACGGCGTCAGGCGGTTGAGGAGCCGGCGGATGCCGGACGGCGCTTCGGAAACATGCACGCCGTCGACGGTCTGGCCTGCCTTCGCGGCAGATGGCGCGGGTTCGTCGATCAGCGGATTCTTCGACGCGCAGCCGCCGAGGCACAGGCCGGCGGCAAGCAGAAGCGCGCCGGCGGCTGCGGTGGATCGATCGCTGCGGAAGAATGTCATTCTCATAACCGTCTCAATTCGTTGAGCAATTGGGCCAAAACACTATATGATAAAGCAGATAATCCAAACTGAGCGCAAACAGAGCAATCCCATGCCCAGCAATCCTTCCGATCTGAAAGCCAGCGGCCTCAAGGCGACCCTGCCGCGGCTGAAGATTCTCGATATTTTCCAGAACAGCACTGTACGCCACCTGAGCGCCGAGGACGTGTACAAGATCCTCCTTGCCGAAAACATGGACGTCGGCCTGGCGACGGTGTACCGCGTGCTGACCCAGTTCGAACAGGCCGGCTTGCTGCATCGTAATCATTTCGAAACCGGCAAGGCGGTGTTTGAGCTCAATGAAGGCGCACACCACGATCACCTCGTCTGCCTCGATTGCGGTCGCGTCGAGGAATTCTTCGATGAGGAAATCGAAAAACGCCAGCAGCAAATTGCGCAGGAGAGAGGATTCAACATCTCCGAGCATGCGTTGGCGCTGTATGGCCATTGCACCAAGAACGATTGCCCGCATCGGAATCGTTAATCCTGAACATGCTTGCCGCGAAGGCAACGCCCTCCGGGTGCTTGCGCCCACTATATCTACCTCCTGAAAATGGCATCTTCCGAAACCCGAAGCTATCCGCGCAAAGTCGTGCGCTGCTCGGCGATGATTGCAGTTCCCGGCAGCGCTGTGATGCGCGGTCGCACCATTGACGTATCGCTCGGCGGCCTTTCCCTGACGATGGCCGATCAATTGCCGACCGGACTGCAGTGCGACGTGGCTTTCGATCCGCTCTTCAATGGCGCGCCGCATCGCATCATCGCCAAGGCGAAGGTGGTGTACTGCATCCTGAGCGGGAAGGAGGGCTTCCGCATCGGCCTGCAATTCGTATCGCTGGATGCGGAAAACAACAAGCTGCTCGCGCAGCTGATGATCTGATCAGTTCTGCGACAGGGCGTTCGACAGCAGCTTGGCCGTGATGTCGACGATGGGAATCACGCGCTCGTACGCCATGCGCGTCGGGCCGATCACGCCGAGCGTGCCGACGATCTTGCCACGCACCTCATAGGGCGCAGTCACGATGCTCATGTCTTCGAGCGGCACCAGTTGCGACTCGCCGCCAATGAAGATTTGCACGCCGGTCGCCTTGCTGGACACGTCCAGCAATTGCATCAGGCCGGTCTTCTGCTCGAACAAGTCGAACAGCTTGCGCAGCGAATTCATGTTCGAGGCGAGGTCGGTGACGCTGAGCAGGTTTCTTTCGCCGGAGATAACGACATCATCGGCAGATTCCGCCATTGCATCGCTGCCCGCTTCCACCGCCGCCTGCATCAGGCGCGTCATGTCGTCGCGCAGTTGTTTCAACTCGGATTGCAGGCGGGTGCGCACATCGTCGAAGCTCATGCCCGCATAGTGCTGGTTGATGTAGTTGGGGCCTGCACGAGTTGCGACGGCGTGTAGTCCACGTCGGTCATGAGCAGGCGGTTCTGCACATCGCCGTTGGGAGACACGATCACCAGTAGGATGCGCTTTTCCGACAGCCGCAGGAATTCGATCTGCTGGAAGACGGATTCGTGCTTGGGCGTCAACACGACGCCGGCAAATTGCGACAGCGAAGACAAGACCTGCGCGGCGCTGGAGATGATCTTGTGCGGCGCGAAGGGTTGCGGATGCAGCCGCGACTCTACCGTTGTCTCATCGATCTGCTGCACCGTCAACAAGGTATCGACGAATACCCGGTAGCCGCGCGGCGTAGGTACACGGCCGGCGGAAGTGTGCGGACTGGCAACGAAACCCATCTCTTCCAGGTCCGACATGATGTTGCGGATGGTGGCGGGGGAGAGGTCCAGTCCGGAAATGCGCGACAGCGCACGCGAACCGACCGGCTGGCCATCGGCGATATACCGTTCGACCAGGGCCTTGAGCAGGGTTTGTGCGCGCGAATCGAGTTGCATGACGTTATTTTAGCCACCGGCGCCGAGTGCTGCCAGCGCTTGTTGCATTCGGGATCGAAGAAAAAAATTGATCGTTATCAGGGTTTTACGATGCTTTCTTCCAGCCATTGTTCCAATTCATACAGATTCCGGAAACTGGCATCCGGCCGGACATGGTGTGGAAGTTGCCGATCTGGCCACAGGCCCGGGCGATTGATCCAGACACCGCGCAAGCCAGCCTTTTGCGCGCCTTCAACATCTAGGAGCGGATCGTCGCCGGCATATACCGCCTCTTCCGGTGCCACTCCGAGCGCTTCGCATGCTGCGTGAAAGATCGCGGCATCCGGCTTGGCGCAGCCGCAATGATGGGCAGCGACGGACACCCGGAAATGATGTGCGAGTCCGATTTCGTGCAAGTCCGCGACGCCGTTCGAAACCGATCCCAGCAACACGCGATTGCTGAGGCTGGCCAGTGTCGGCAGCACATCCTCGAAGGGTTCGACATCATTGCGCGCACGAGAAAACACCTCCATTGCCTGGTCTACCAGCGCAAGGTCTTGCCCCGCCATCGTGAAAGCTTCCATCAGGCCCGCCCGCCGCAATGCACGCAGGTCGAGCTGATACAGTGGATCGCTTGCCATCAATTCCATGCGCCGCTTGCGCAGCGATTCGATCGAGAATCGCGCGGCGACTTCCGGCGCGTTTTGTCGCAGCCAGTCGAACAGAAGGTTCTCTGCGCGCTGGATGACGGGCACGATAGGCCACAACGTGTCGTCGAGATCGAAGAGTACGGCTTTGACTGGTGGCATGGGAATCAGATGGTTGCGAAGGGGTGCATTTCAACGGCTATTGTGTAACAGCTTGCGGAATTATGGTCTAATCTCCGGCATGTCACCGACCTCCACAGCCGCGAAACCTCTCGCATTCAAGACTGTTGCCGTCATCGGCAAGTACATGGCCGAAGGCATCGCCGAATCGCTCTCGGAACTCGCTGCCTTCCTCGCCGGCACCGGCCGCACGGTGGTGTATGAGGCGGAAACCGCCCAGAACGTGGGCCGCGGCAGTGCGGCGGGCATGACGCCGGCCGAGATCGGCGAACATGCCGATGTTGCCATCGTCGTCGGCGGCGACGGCACCATGCTGGGCATTGCGCGCCAGCTTGCTCCCTATCGCGTGCCGCTGATCGGCATCAACCAGGGCCGGCTCGGATTCATGACCGACATTCCGCTCGACACCATGATTTCCACCTTGACCGATATGCTGGATGGCAAGCTGGAATCGGAGCAGCGTTCCTTGCTGGACGGATCCGTGGTGCGCGGCGGCGAAACCATCTTCCATGCGCTGGCTTTCAACGATGTGGTCGTCTCGCGCGGCGCTACCTCCGGCATGGCCGAACTGCAAGTCGAGGTCGACGGCCGCTTCATGTACAACCAGCGCTCCGACGGCCTGATCGTGTCGACGCCCACCGGTTCCACCGCCTATTCGCTGTCGGCTGGCGGACCGTTGCTGCATCCCAGCCTGTCCGGCCTCGTACTGGTGCCGATTGCACCGCATGCCTTGTCGAACCGCCCGATCGTGGTGCCGGACGCTAGCACCATCGTGATTGAAATCAAGGGCGGACG
>DASVLM010000616.1:0-2550 GCA_036384875.1 Noviherbaspirillum sp. | reverse complement strand
TCACTATCCGAAGCTCGCCGCCTATTTCCGCGAACGCGCGAAAGGCGGCGTCGGCCTGATCGTGACCGGCGGCATCTCGCCCAACAGGCAGGGCTGGCTGCTGCCGTTCGGCGGCACGATGAACAATGTGCTCGACACCTTCAACCACCGCATCGTGACCGACGCGGTGCACGCGGAAGGCGGCAAGATCCTGATGCAGATCCTGCATGCGGGCCGCTACGGCTACCAGCCCTTCGTCGTGTCCGCTTCCGCCATCAAGTCGCCGATCTCGAAGTTCAAGCCCAAGGCGCTCGACGAGCTCGGCATCGAGAAGACGATCCGCGCCTATGTGCGCTGCGCGAAGCTGGCGAAGCAGGCGGGGTATGACGGTGTCGAGATTATGGGCAGCGAGGGCTACCTGCTCAACCAGTTCCTTTGCGCGCGCACCAACAAGCGCACCGACCGTTGGGGCGGGCCGATCGAGAACCGCATGCGGCTGCCGGTGGAAATCGTGCGGCGCGTGCGCGAAGCGGTCGGCCGCGATTTCATCATCATGTATCGCCACTCGCTGCTCGACCTTGTCGACGGCGGCAATACCTGGGATGAGGTCGTTGCCGTAGCGAAGGCATTGCAAGCCGCGGGCGCAACCATCATCAACACCGGCATCGGCTGGCACGAAGCGCGGGTGCCGACCATCGTCACGTCGGTGCCGCGCGCGGCCTTCCGCAGCCTCGCCGGACGCCTGCGCAAGGAACTCTCGATTCCGGTCGTCGCATCGAACCGCATCAACATGCCGGCCGATGCGGAAGACATCATCGCCAGCGGCGACGCCGACATGGTGTCGATGGCGCGTCCCTTCCTCGCCGACCCGGAATTCGTCAACAAGGCGGCAGCAGGCCGCGTCGATGAAATCAATACCTGCATCGCCTGCAACCAGGCCTGCCTCGACCACACCTTTGCCAACAAGCGCGCGAGCTGCCTCGTCAATCCGCGCGCCGGCCATGAGACCGAGCTCGTCTATGCGAAGACGGAAAAGCCGCGTCGCATCGCCGTGGTGGGCGCGGGGCCGGCGGGTTTGTCGGCGGCGACCGTTGCGGCGGAACGCGGCCATCGCGTCACGCTGTTCGAAGCCGGCGACCGCATCGGCGGCCAGTTCAATTACGCCATGCGCATTCCCGGCAAGGAGGAATTCGCCGAGACGCTGCGCTATTTCCGCCGCCGTCTCGACATCACCGGCGTCGAAGTCGTGCTGAACAAGAAGGTCTCGCGCGAGCAGTTGCTGCGTGAAGGCTACGACGATGTCATCGTCGCCGCCGGCATCGTGCCGCGCCTGCCGAAGATCGCGGGCATCGAGCATCCCAAGGTGCTGTCCTATCTCGACGTGCTGAAGAACGATGCACCGGTGGGCAGGCGCGTGGCCATCGTCGGCGCCGGCGGCATCGGTTTCGATGTCGGCGAATTCGTGCTGCACGATCCACAGGTGCCGCTGCCTGTCCCGGTGCAGCACTGGACGGCGGAGTGGGGCGTGGACCTGCAGGCGGGAGAAGCGGGCGGCTTGTGCAAGCCGGCAGAGGAAGTGCCGGTGCGCGAGGTGTGGCTGCTGCAACGCAAGGCGTCGAAGCTGGGTGCGACGCTCGGCAAGACATCCGGCTGGGTGCACCGCGCCACGCTGCTGCGCAAGGGCGTGCAGATGATTGCCGGCGTCGAGTACAACAAGATCGACGATCGCGGCCTGCACATCACCGTCGAGGGCAAGGAACGTCTGCTGGAGGTGGATACCGTCATCATCTGCGCCGGTCAGGAATCGCTGACGGAGCTGATGCCGAAGGAGCAGGGCAATGGGGGGAGTACATCAGGTCCGCGTTTCCACCTGATTGGTGGTGCGGCGCTGGCGGCGGAACTCGATGCCAAGCGCGCCATTCGCGAGGGAGCGGAGCTGGCCGCGCGGCTGTAAGCGTGACTATATTCAGCGCCCGGACTTTTCGATTTCTTTCACCACTGCATCGACCGTGCGCGTGACGCTCGCCTGGACGAAAGGTTCGCCGATCAGCGGCGGGATGAAGAATTCCGGCTCCATGCGCGCGCGGTAGCGGATGCGTGTGCACCGGCGGCCGTGCTCCTGTGCCGCGCCGTCGAGTTCCCAGCGCGCTTCATATTGCTTCATGCTGCCCGATACCAGTTTGATATCGATCGCGGAATACGGCTGCTCCGTGATGCGCACCGCCATCTTCAGCCGGTAGGAAAAGAACAGGAAGCCGGCGCGGCTTTCCTGTTCCAGCAGCACCTCGTTGCCGTTACGCTTCACCACTTTCGACTCCACCAGTTCGGGTACGAACTGCGGCAGGCGTTCGTAATCGGTCAGTACCTTCCACGCGTCTTGCGGCGTTGCCGAGACGAATCCGCTTGCATTGATGTCGAACCAGGACATGCCTTCCCCCCTTGTCCGCCTGACTTGCACGTCGACATGCGAGCGATCCTGCGCAGATGCGCCGCATGCCAGCAGCATGGACAGGAAGACAATCCACCTTGTTCCAGCATAGAAGAAACGTCGAGTGTGGCAAGCGAGAGTGT
>DASVLM010000615.1:0-8085 GCA_036384875.1 Noviherbaspirillum sp. | reverse complement strand
TCGGTTACGTCTCGCAAATGCTCTCGGCTGACGGCGAGTTGAGCGGCAACGAAAATCTCCTCATCTCGGCCAAGCTGTACGGCATACCGCGCCCGGAGCGCCAGCAGCGCATTCACCAGGCCTTGCGTTTCATGGAACTGGAATCCGTCGCGGACCGCTTGGTCAGCCATTATTCCGGCGGCATGATCCGGCGCCTGGAAATCGCGCAGGCAATGCTGCACCGCCCGCCAGTGCTTTTTCTCGACGAACCCACCGTCGGACTCGATCCCGCCGCACGGCATAGCGTCTGGCAACGCATCCGCGACCTGCGCGATGAGTTCGGCACGACGATCCTGATGACGACGCATGACATGGACGAGGCCGACCAGTTGTGCGAATCGCTGGCTTTCATGCATCAAGGGAATCTCGTGGCCCAGGGAACGCCGGCCGCGCTGAAGAGCCAGCATGGAGAAAAGGCGACGCTCGACGACGTCTTCATCCATCTCACCGGCACCTCGATCATTGAACGGGAGGACTACCGCAATGTTACCCAGCTCCGCCGTACCTTCAAACGCCTCGAATAGACTGCGGCGGGCAAGCGAAGCCTTCGCGCAAATGCTGGCCGTTGCCGAAGCCGACGTGCGCAAGCTGCGCCACGACCCGTTGGAGCTGCTTACGCGCATGGTGCAGCCGGCGTTATGGCTGCTGATCTTCGGGCAGGTGCTTGCGCGCGCGAGGGCGATTCCAACCGGGCCGATCGGTTACGTGGAGTTCGTCGCTCCCGGCATCCTGGCGCAGAGCGTGCTCTTCGTCGCCATCTTCTACGGAGTGTCGCTGATCTGGGAGCGCGATCTCGGCATCGTCCACAAATATCTGGCGAGCCCTGCGCCGCGTGCCGCGCTGGTGCTCGGGCGAGCGCTGGCCTCCGGCATACGCGGCATATCGCAGGCATTGGTGGTGTACGTGCTGGCAGCCTTGCTCCATGTGCCGCTGCGGTGGACGCTGGCGGACGTGGCCGGCGTCGCCTTGATGGTCATGCTCGGCGCCGCCGTGTTTTCAACGTTCTCGCTGATCGTGGCCTGCATCGTCAAGACGAGGGAACGCTTCATGGGCATCGGCCAGGTGCTCACCATGCCATTGTTTTTTGCAAGCAATGCCATCTATCCGCTGGACATCATGCCCGGCTGGCTGCACAAGGTGGCAGTGTGCAATCCACTGACGTACCAGGTCGATGCATTGCGTCGCATGATGATCGAAAACGCGTCGAGCGCCTTCGGGCTCGCGACCGATTTTGCGGTGCAGTTGGCGGCACTGGCGATTCTCACCGGAGTGGCGACCCGGCTTTATCCGCGCATCATCAATTAGCAGTCCTGCACGAGCCGCGATCTGCCTGTTCGAACGAAAGAAAGCTTGATTCATGTCCTGCATGCCGATGCCCCGAAAGCGCTAGCATGCAAAAGGATATCTGCATCCAAAGCTTCACAAGGAGCTACACATGGACAGCCCGACCTTTACCGTCCACATCGATTCCTCCCGGCATCTGGCGCATCGCGTGCACATGGCGGCGCAGCTTGCCGCCGTCAGCCAGGCGCACCTCGTCGGCGTTGCATCGACGATGATGCCGATGCCTTCCTACATGGCCTGCGTCGGCGAAGCAGCCCAGGCGGCGCTGGCCGAGTATCGCAACCGGATTCACCGGCGCATCGAGCAGAACTTCACGACATTCGAAACCGTCGCGGCCGGCATCGGATTCACCGCCTGCGAAAAGCGCCTGGTGGATGACGACATCGGCGCTGCCCTGTGCTTGCAGGGCCGTTACAGCGACCTGCTCATCGTAGGGAAGTCGGACGCGGACGAGGCCGACGATGAATCGGCCATCCTTCCCGAATTCGTGGTGATGAATTCCGGCAGGCCGGTTCTGGTATGCCCTTGCAGCGATACGCACGAGACAACGGGCAAGCGATGCCTGGTGGCGTGGGACGGCAGTCTGGAATCGATGCGCGCGATATCGGGTTCCCTGTTCATCCTGCGCGCGGCCGAAAAGGCGGTGCTCGCGGTGTTCAATCCGCGCATCGGCTGGGGCGCGCATGGCGAAGAGCCGGGTGCGGACATGGCGCTCTACCTCGCGCGGCACGGCGTGGAAGTGGAAGTCGATTGCCGGCATGTGCCAAGAAAAGCCGGTATCGGTGAAGCCTTGCTGGAACATGGTGCTGAAATGAATGCCGACCTCATCGTTGCAGGCGCTTACGGGCATTCGCATCTGCGTGAAATCTTTCTGGGCGGCGTCACGCAGACCCTGCTCGACAAGATGACGATGCCGCTCCTGATGGCGCATTGAAGAAGTCGTTTTCCTTCGCGTTTTGTCCGCGCATGCGCTGCCTGTTGTCGATGTAATCCGGGAAACTTGATCTATGTCAATGTTGCAATGCGGTGACCAAGCATAAATTTCTGATCGGCTGCTTGAGGAGGATGACCCTGTGGATCGGTCGCGTTTGAATGAACCTGCCGCAAATTCGCTGCGGACCGTCGTTGAAGCGGCCCAATTTCCTGCCGCCGCAACATGACGGCCTCGCCTCGAGAGGAGAGCCTGGGGACGGTCGAAGAAGCCTACGGCCCCGTTATCGATGTGCGCTGCAAATACCTGCCGCCGATCGGGCAGGCGCTCGAGGTGACAGACCACGGCGGCAAGCTGGTGGTGGTGGTTCACCAGCATCTGAGTACAGACCGCGTTCGTACCATCGCGCTGCATCCGGTGTCCGGTGTGTACCGCGGGATGCCGGTTTATGATCGCGGCGGGCCGTTACACGTTCCGGTCGACCGCTCCTGCCTTGGGCGCATGCTGAATGTCTTTGGCGAAGCACTCGACGGCGGCGGCCCGCTTCCTGACGGGGAATTCCGCAATATTCTTCACAAGCCGCCGCCACTGGCCAATGTCTTGCCGCCGGCACAAATCCTGCCGACCGGAATCAAGGTGATTGACCTGCTATGTCCATTCGTGCGCGGCGGCAAGACGGGTTTGTTCGGCGGCGCCGGCGTCGGTAAAACGGTGTTGATGATGGAATTCATGCAGGCGGTCAGTGCCGTCTTGCACGGCGTGTCGGTATTTGCCGGCGTCGGCGAGCGGATGCGCGAAGGCCATGAGCTATGGCACGAAATGCGCGACGCTGGTGTGCTCGATCGAGCGGTACTCGTCTACGGGCAAATGAACGAATCGCCCGGTGTGCGGTTCCACGCCGGCTACACTGCGCTGGCCTACGCCGAATACCTGCGCGATACGTTGGAGACGGAGGTGCTGTTCCTGATGGATAACGTCTTCCGTTTCGTGCAGGCTGGCAGCGAAATCTCGGGCCTGCTCGGGCGCATGCCGGCCACCGTCGGCTACCAGCCCACGCTGCTGACGGAAGTGGCATCGCTCGAAGAGCGTATCGTCTCTACCCGCAGCGGCGCCATCACCGCAGTCCAGGCCGTCTACGTACCGGCGGACGATATGTCGGACCCGGCGGTTGCCACCATCCTCGGGCACCTCGATACCAGCGTCATCCTGTCGCGCCAGCAGGCGGCAAAAGGTCTTTATCCGGCAGTCGATCCGCTGCAATCCAATAGCCGCATCATGGACCATCGCGTGGTCGGCGAACACCACTATCGGGTTGCCCGGGCCGTGCGTGAACACCTCGCGCGCTACAACGAACTGGAAGACATCATCGCCATGCTCGGCATCGAGGAGTTATCCGCCGAGGATCGCCGCGTCGTGGAACGTGCGCGTCGCCTGCAACGGTATTTGACCCAGCCGTTCCACGTCGTTGCCGACCACAGCGGAATTTCCGGCGCAACCGTCCCGCTGGAGCAGACGCTGACGGACTGCGAAGGGTTTCTCGACGGCCGCTTCGACAACGTGCCGGAAGCCGACTGCTACATGCGGGGAGCGATGCCGGCATGAACGGATTTTCCCTTGAGTTCTGCGGCGGCAGCGAAATCCAGCGCTTCGAAGAAGTCATGCAATTTATCGCCGGCGACGACAGCGGTTCCTTCGGCATCCTGCCGCACCATGAACATACGATCGCGGTCATGCGCTACGGGATGGCGCGGTTCGTGGAAGCGTCAGGGACATGGCGCTACGCGGCCATGCCCGGCGGTGTCGTGCGCTTTGCCGGCAACGCCATGACAGTCGTCGCGGCCAGGTATTTCATCGGTACCGATCGCGCCGCTCTTGCCGATCGCCTCGCGGCGGAAATGACCCGCGAGGACTCCGACCTTCGGTCGATGCGGCAAACATTGGCCGGAATCGAACGCACGCTGATCAGGCGCCTGAACGAATTGCGCCTCTCGGCACAAGGAGGTAACGTCCGATGAAATGGCGTGACAAGCTTGTCCAGGAAACCAGGCGTGACGCCGAGCGCCTCGACCGGCATGAACGCAGCCGCCCGACGCTGATCGGCCTCGCGCTTTACGGCGGCACGCTCGGCTTGCTCTTCGTGGTGCCCATCGTGGGCGGCGCCTACCTCGGACGCTGGCTGGATTCGATGCTGCAAGGCTACTCGGTGCGCTGGACCATCAGCCTCATCTTGCTCGGCATCGCGGTCGGTGCCTACAACGTGTACCGCTTCGTCAAGGACAAGCTATGAGCAGTCCCGGAACAGACAGCATGGGCGGCGGCATCGCGTTTCATCTTGGCCCCTTGGCGGTAACCGATACCGTCCTGACGACGTGGGGCATCATGGCGCTGCTCGCTGTCATCGCGATCCTGGTGAGCCGCGGGATGAAGGAGTCGCCATCCCGCTGGCAGTCTGCCACTGAAACATGCGTCACCCTGATCGAGGAAGCTGTCGCCGAGGTCATTCCCGCGGCAGCCGTACGAAGCGTGATGCCGTTCGTCGGCACCCTCTGGATTTTCATTCTGGTATCCAATCTGGCAGGCCTCGTGCCGGAATTGCATGCTCCGACACAGGACCTGGCGACAACCGGGGCACTTGCGCTGCTGGTCTTTCTTTCCACGCATTGGTTCGGCATTCGCAGCAAAGGCCTCAAGGAGTATCTGCGCCACTACATCGAACCGAGCGTGATACTGCTTCCCTTCCACATCATCAGTGAACTCACACGCACGCTCGCGCTCGCCATTCGGCTGTTCGGCAACATGATGAGCCTGGAAATGGCCGCCATGCTGGTGCTGCTGATTGCAGGATTCCTGGTGCCGGTTCCGTTGTTGCTCCTGCACGTCGTCGAAGCGCTGGTCCAGGCATATATCTTCGGCATGCTGGCGCTGATCTATATCGCGGGTGCGATGGAAGCCGGGGAACCGATGGAGGCTTCCGCAGGAGCCGCCTTGCCTTCCACTAAAGAAAAGGAAAACACATGAGCGATTTACACTGGTTCAGTATCGTCTCGACCCTCGTCGCAGGGATCGCCATTGCCGTCGGCACGATGCTTCCCGCGCTAGCAATGGGGAGGGCAATCGCTAGCGCGCTCGATGCGCTGGCAAGGCAACCCGAGGCAGAAAAGTCGATCTCGCGCACGCTATTCATCGGGCTGGCCATGATCGAGTCGCTCGCCATTTACTGCCTGGTCGTCGCGCTGATCGTGCTGTTCCGCAATCCGCTGCTGGAATACTTCGTGAAGTAACCGTACAAAGGAATGCCATGCAGTTCGACTGGACGACATTCGCGCTGGAAGTGATCAACTTCCTGGTGCTGTTGTGGATACTGAAGCGCTTCCTGTATCGCCCCGTGCTCGCCGCCATCGATGCGCGCCGCGATGCCGTCTCCCGGCAGGAAGAATCGTTGCAGACACGGCAGCGCGAAGCAGAGGCGTTGAAGTCGCAGTATGAGGCGCTCTTGAAAGCATGGCCCCAGGAACGCGACGAGGCCAGGCGCCGGCTGGATGAAGAGCTTTCCCGGCAAAAGGCTGCCGGCAGGGAAACAATCAGGCGCGAACTCGATGCCGAGCGCGAAACGGTTTCCGCCAGGATGGCAGTCGCCGCTGCCACGAAGGAAGCCGAGGTCTCCGCCCACGCGATCGAGACTGCTTATCGCCGAGTCTCGGAAATGCTGCAACGCCTGGCGTCCCCGGCTATCACCTTGCGCATCGTCGATGTTTTCCTGGAGGACCTGCCTCAGCTCGGGGACGCAGACCGGGCGATGCTGTCGAAAGCCGCCATGTCGGCAGAACACAACGTTGTGATCGAAACCGCACATGCTATTGGCGACGAAACAAGGCAACGGCTATCGCGCGGCTTGTCGGATGCGTCGGGAACAACACCAGCTCCCGCATTCGAGGTGCGGCCGGAGCTGATCGCCGGGATACGAGTCTCCTTCGGTCAATGCTTGTTGAAGGCAGACCTGGCCGACGAGTTGCGCTATTTCATGGAACGAGACCTTCATGTCTGAAATAGCTTCCATTGCCAATATGCCCACAACATCCCCATTGGACCAGCCGGTGAATCGATACCGATTCGGCCTGCGCGTGGAAGAGCGCGGACAAGTGGTCGCAGTAGGCGATGGTATTGCGTGGGTGAGCGGCCTGCCGTCTGCCCAGATGGATGAGGTACTGCAATTCGACGACAGCAGCACGGGAATGATTTTTCAGCTTGGAGAGCATCGTCTCGGCGTCATCCTGCTGTCGCAGACGCACCGGCTGACGGCCGGCATGGGAGCACGGCGCTCCGGGCGCCGCCTGGACATCGGCGTCGGCTCCGGCTTGCTCGGCCGCGTCATCGATCCCGTCGGCATGCCCCTGGATGATCTTCCGCCGCCGACGGCCGAGGCCCGCCTGCCTCTTGAAGCGCCGGCTCCAACGATACTGGAACGCGATTTTGTCGATGAACCGCTTTATACCGGGAACAAGATCGTCGATTCAATGATTCCGATCGGGAAAGGCCAGCGCCAGTTGCTGATCGGTGACGACGGCGTGGGCAAGAGTTCCCTTGCCCTCGACGTGGTGCAGGCCCAGCGTGGGCGCGACGTGTTCTGCGTCGTCGTGCTCATCGGTCAGACGCGTGCTGCCGTGGCGGCCACGATCGACACGCTGCGTCGCGTCGATGCACTCGCCTATACGGTAGTCGTTGTCGCCGAGGCCAACGCGCTGCCTGGGTTTCGTTATCTTGCGCCATTCGCAGGATGCGCAATTGCCGAACATTGGATGCGCCAGGGCCGCGATACGCTGGTCATCTACGATGACCTGACCAGGCACGCCCAGTCGTATCGGGAGTTGTCCTTGCTGCTGCAGCGCCCGCCTGGGCGCGAAGCTTATCCGAGCGATATCTTCTATCTGCATTCCCGCTTGCTGGAACGCTCCACTGTTCTGGCGCCGGCTTCCGGCGGCGGCAGCATGACCGCGTTGCCTATAGTGGAGACACGTCTTGGCGAACTATCCGCTTACATACCGACGAACCTGATCTCAATCACCGACGGCCAGATCTACTTCGATGCCAAATTGTTCGCTGCCGGCTTTCTCCCGGCCATCGATATCGGCCGCTCGGTTTCACGCATCGGCGGCCAGGCGCAGGAGCCGGTAATCAAGCGCGCTGCAGCGCATATCCGGCTGGACTATCTGCAATTTCTCGAACTTGAACTGTTCGCTCGCTTCGGCACGCGGCTCGAAGCAAGTGTTGAGGAAAGACTGCGGCGGGGCCGGCTTCTGCGCGAAATCCTGAAGCAGGACCGCCTGTCTCCGCTGTCAGAGCAAGAACATCTTGCCTGGCTGCTGGCTTACGACAACGGAATGCTCGACCGCGCCGGGCCCGGCGGCATCGCCGAGATATTGCCGCGCCTGATCGCGGCCGTTACCCGGGACAAGCTGACCCTGGATACGCCGCAGGAAGCCTGGGTGAACACCTTGCAGGCGGCATTGGGGGCAGGGTAATGAGTCGGCATCGCGACCTCGATATGCGTCTGGCGCTATACGGCGATCTGTCCGGCATCCTGAACGCGATGCGCAGTTTCGCACTGGCGGAGCTGCGCCGGGTCACTCGCCGCGAAGCAGCGCAACAGGCCGCTGATGCGGCATTGGGTCAGGCAATGGCCGACATCTCGCCCGCACTGCAACAGGCGCCATCCTCTCCACCAGGCGACGTCTGGGTTGTCCTTGGTTCGGTTCGCGGATTCTGCGGCAGCT
>DASVLM010000614.1:0-8253 GCA_036384875.1 Noviherbaspirillum sp. | reverse complement strand
ATTCCGAACCCTGACCGAGCTGGCTGCGCACTGCCATGAAACCGCCCTGCAGTTCCACCAGCTGCTTGACCAGCGCCAGTCCGAGTCCAGTGCCTTCATAGCGACGTGCCAGTCCGCTGTCGAGCTGCTCGAAGGGCCGGCACAGGCGCTTCAAATCGTGCGGCGCGATGCCGATGCCGGTATCGATGACAGACATTTCCAGGTAGCGCCCCGTTCTGTGTTCGACGCTGCTTTCGTCAGTCTCTCCAATCAGGAAGCGGCCATCCAGCGCCGGCGGATCCACCACGCATACGCGCAGCGTGACAGAGCCGCCTTCGCGGGTGAACTTGACCGCGTTCGACACCAGGTTGTAGAGCACCTGGCGAATCTTGCGTTGGTCCAGCATTATCCAGCCTATCGTTTCCATCTCCAGGCGAAGGTGGATCCTGCCCGCCATCGCCTTCTCGCGGAATACCGTCAGGCTGCTTTGCAGGAGCTGCTTGATGTCGGTGACCTCGGCTTCTATTTCCATCTTTCCGGCTTCGATCTTGGACAGATCGAGGATGTCGTTGATGAGCGATAGCAGATGCTTACCGCTGTCGAAGATGTCGCCGATGTATTCCTCCTGCTGCGGCTCCAGGTTGCCGAGCAAGCCGTGCTTGAGCGCTTCCGAGAAACCGATGATGGCGTTGAGCGGCGTGCGCAGTTCATGCGACATGTTCGCCAGGAACTCCGATTTCATCCGATTGGCCTGCTGCAGCTCCAGGTTCTTGCGCTCGACCTCGCGGTTGGTTGCTTCCAGCTGGGCGGCATGCTGCGCCAGCCGCGCATTCAATTCATTGACCTGCTTTTCCCGCCGCAGCAGTTCCTCGTTGACGATCACTGCCTGCTCGTAGGTCGAGATCAGCAGGTCGAGGATTTGCCGCCGCTCCGCGTTGACGACATGCTTGATGCCATCGACATAGAGAGCAAGGCTGCCATCGCCGCTTTCACTCTGGCGCAGTTGCCGGTTCATCAGGACATGCTCGATGCGTGTGAGCAGGTATGCATCGTCGTACGGCTTGCGCACGAAACTGTCGGCGCCGCATTCGAGGCCGCGCACGATGTCCCTGGGATCGATGAGCGAAGTGACGAGGATGACGGGCACGTCACGCGTGCCGTGTGATGCCTTGATTTCGCGGCACAGGGTGTAGCCGTCCATTTCAGGCATGATGACGTCGGACAAAACCAGGCTGGGCTTTGCCTTGCGCAAGGCTGCCAGCGCCAGCCGTCCGTTTGCGACGACTTGCGGCCGGTAACCCTTGCCGGCCAGCAGGGAGCGGAGTTTTTCCGCCTGGGTGGGACTATCTTCTACGATCAGGATTTCAGTATCGGCTTGCATGCCTTTGACATGTCCCAACGAAAATATCTCATGTGGTTGCCTGCGGCCGGCCTCCCCCGTCTGTCTAAGGCAGGTGTTCAGGCGCCTCCAGCCGCTGCATCATTCGCCGGCATTCGACGAGTGCGGCGTGCCGGTGGAAGGCTGCCCGGATGTTTTCCCGCAAGAGGTCGTCGCCGGCTGGTTTGCATAATACCTTGTAAAGGCCGCCGAGGTTGACCGCCTCCACGATGGCGTTGAAATCGCCGGAGCCGGTCAGCAAGAGACGGACGGTATCCGGATACATCTCGTGCGCCCTGCGCAGCAATGAAACCCCTGCCGCGTCCTGCATCCCCTGTGCCGACACCAATACTCCGACGTCATGCCGCGCCAACAGTTCAAGCGCGGCAATGGTATCGGCGGCCGGCAACACGGTCCAGCCTTCTGTTGCCGCGATGTGCTCGAACGCTGCATGAAGTGCCGGGTCGGTATCCGCCACCAGCAAGGTCCTGGCACTTTCCGTGGCATCTGCCCCGGCTTCCAGCGTGTGGCAGGCGGCGGCGATCCGTTCGATTTCCTGCGGTGCAACCGGCCGGCTGAACAGGAAACCCTGCATTTCTTCGCAACGCAGCTTGCGCAACTGGGCTGACTGCGCCGGCGTCTCCACCCCTTCCGCGATGGTTCGCAGGCCGAGATTGTCTGCCATTGCGAGGATGCTCCGCACGAGCGCAAGGCTGCCCGAGCGGGAAGTCATGTCGCGTACGAAGGACTGGTCGATCTTGATACGATCGATCGGATAATGTCGCAGGTAACTGAGCGAGGAATAACCCGTGCCGAAATCGTCGAGAGAAAGGCTGACACCCAGCGCTTTCAGCTCGTGCATCATCTTGATGGTGCGCTCTGCATTCTCAAGGATCTGGCTTTCGGTCAGTTCCAGTTCCAGCATGGCCGGATCGAGGCCCGCATCGTCGAGTGCCTGCCTGACCTGCGCAACGAGGTCCGCTGATCGGAACTGTTGCGCGGACAGGTTGACCGCCATGCGCAACAGCGGCAATCCCGCTTCCTGCCATGCGCGCGCCTGCCGGCAGGCGGTTTTCAGTACCCATGCACCTACCGAAGGCATCAGGCCGCATTCCTCCAGCAAGGGAATGAAATGCGCAGGCGACACGAGTCCGCGTCGCGGATGCTGCCAGCGCAGCAGTGCTTCCACGCCGACCATCCTGCCGCTATGCAGGTCCACCTGCGGTTGATAGAAGAGAAGGAATTCGCTGCGCTCCAGCGCGCGATGGAGTTCCGCTTCCATCTCGACGCGCTGCTCCAGTCCCTGGTCATGTGCCGCTTCGTACACATGGAAACCCCCGGCGACCTCGCTGCGCTCCGCTGCCGCGCGTGCGCGTCGCACCAGGTAGCCCAGATCGTGCTCGTGCAGGCGATACATCGCACCGCCGATCGCCGCATGCACGAACACTTCCGTCTCGCCGAGCCGCACCGGCTGCTCGATGACCTGCTTCACCGATTCCGCGAACGATTCGACGTCGGCGCTCGGCGTCAGATCCAGCGCCGCGAGCATGAACTCATCATGCGCCAGCTGGGCAAGCATTCCGTCCGTGCCGCGGCATTTTTCGAGCCGCAGCGCGAGCGTGCGCAGCACTTCGTCGATGGATTGCCGGCCGTGGATCTGGGCCACGTTGTCGAGACGCTGCAGGCGGATATCGAACAGCATCAGCGAGGTGCCGCGTTGCTCTGCGGCGGAAGCGAGCAAAGGCAGCCGTTCGTCGAGCAGCGCGCGATTCGGCATGCCAGTCTGCGCATCGTAGAACGCGAGGTAATGCAGCTTGGCGTCATTGGCCAGCCTGCGCTGTTCATTCAGGATGTGTTGCAGCGAGAACGAGAGGTCGCCCATGATCTCCGACAGCAGGTTCATGACCAGCTCGTCGAAGCAGCCGCGCTTGTCGGTGTAAAGCGACAGCACGCCGATCACGCTCCCATCTTCGTGCAAGGGCAAGGCCGCCAGCCCGCAATAACCTGCGCGCAGGAATTCGGCGCGTCCCTGCAACTCGGGAAGAGAATCCGGCGAGTCGTGCACGGCCAGCTTGCCATGCCGGCGCGCGTGCTCGGCGAATCCGGCCTGCGAGGTCAATGCGCCGGACGCACAGCGCTCTTCGCCGGCGCGGTACATCATTCGCATGCGTCCGGTATAAGGATCGACGAGGCCGACCCACGCAAAGACAAACAATCCGGATTCCACCGCGATGCGGCAGGCTTCCTGGTACAAGCCATCGGGCGATTCTGCACGTACGATGGTGCGGTTGATGCAGCTGAGCATCTTGAGGACCCGGTTGGCGCGGTCGAGATCGGCGTGTACGCTAACCATGTCGCAACAACCTGCACATGCGAAGCGAGAGTTCCCAGCGATCGACCGGCTTGCGGATGAAGTCGTCGACTCCGCTGGCGGCAATGCGTTGCCCCGATGCCACGTCGTTTAGGGCCGAGACGATTATGAGCGGGATGGATTGGGTTGCGGGGTGGTCCTTCAGGCGCCGCAGGAGGTCGAAACCATCCATTCCCGGCATCATGAGGTCCAGCAGTATCAGGTCCGGCGCGTGAGCGGCGGCAAGCAGGAGCGCTTCTTCGCCGTCTCTTGCCGATATGGTCTGGTGCCCGTCCGCTCTTGCAAAAACATCAAGCAGCTTCCGGTTGCGTTCATCGTCGTCGACAATGAGGATTGTCGCAGGCGGGGTTTCCATGATTGAACTCTTGGCCATTCCGTGGGGCGACGGAGTTAAATATAAGCAATATGGATCACCCCAATGATATCGGCTTGATCTATCTCAAACAATGATTCCCGACATCAAGAAATTTGTGCGGTACGGCTGAAACCGATTTGACAATGGCGCATCGCCGCAAATCCCTCGGTCATTACACTCTTCTTCACCAATCCCTGCCATCCCATGAACATGAGAGCGGTGCATTGAAATGAAAAAACCCGGCGCGAAAGCCGGGCTTTTTGTGGAGCGAGAAACTGCTTCAGTTGAAGGTCTTGCCTTCGGCCGCCAGTTTTGCCAGCAGCGGCGCGGGTTTCCAGGCGTCGCCATGACGGCCCTTGGCGAACTTCTCCATCGTCATCACGACGTTCTGCAGGCCGACGGTATCGGCGTACAGCATGGGGCCGCCACGATGCAGCGGGAAGCCGTAGCCGGTCAGGTAGACCATGTCGATATCGGAAGCGCGCATTGCAATGCCCTCTTCCAGGATCTTCGCCGCTTCATTCACCAGTGCGAACACCAGGCGCTGCACGATTTCCTCGTCGCTGATCTTGCGGCGCTCGATGCCGAGGTCGGCCGAGTGCTTGATGATCATGTCGTTGACGACTTGCGACGGATACGGCTTGCGGTCGCCGGCCTTGTAGTCATACCAGCCGGCGGAGGTCTTCTGGCCGAAGCGGCCCATCTCGCACAGAAGGTCAGCCGTCTTGGAATAGGTAATGTCCGGCTTCTCGATATAGCGGCGCTTGCGGATGTACCAGCCGATGTCGTTGCCGGCGAGGTCGCCCATGCGGAACGGACCCATCGCGAAGCCGAACTTCTCGATCGCCTTGTCCACCTGCTCCGGCAGGCAGCCTTCTTCCAGCAGGAAGCCGGCCTGGCGGCTGTACTGCTCGATCATGCGGTTGCCGATGAAGCCATCGCACACGCCGGAGACGACGCCGGTCTTCTTGATCTTTTTCGCCAGTTGCAGCGAGGTGGCGAGCACGTCCTTGCCGGTCTTTTCGCCGCGCACGATTTCCAGCAGCTTCATCACATTGGCCGGGCTGAAGAAATGCAGGCCGATCACGTCTTGCGGACGCTTGGTGAAGGAAGCAATCTTGTTGACGTCCAGCGTGGAAGTGTTGGAAGCGAGGATCGCGCCCTGCTTCATCACTTCGTCCAGCTTCTTGAATACCTGCTCCTTCACGCCCATGTCTTCGAACACGGCTTCGACCACGATGTCGGCCTGGCCGATGTCGTCATAGGACAGCGTACCGGTGATCAAATTGACGCGTTGCTCGAACTTCACGGGCGTGAGCTTGCCCTTCTTCATCGTGTTTTCGTAGTTCTTGCGAATCGTCGCCAGGCCCTTGTCCAGCGCTTCCTGCTTCATTTCCAGGATCTTGACCGGGATGCCGGCGTTCGCGAAGTTCATCGCAATGCCGCCACCCATCGTGCCCGCGCCGATCACGGCGGCGGACTTGATGGTGCGGGTCGGCGTATCTTCCGGCACGTCCGGCACCTTGCTGGCGGCGCGCTCGCCGAAGAACGCATGGCGCAATGCCTTGGATTCCGGCGTTTGCACCAGCTGGACGAACAGGTCGCGCTCGAACCTGATGCCGTCGTCGAACTTCTTCGTGATAGCAGCTTCGACTGCATCCACGCACTTGAGCGGCGCGGGGAACGGGCCTGCCATCGCCTTGACGGTGTTGCGGGAGAACTGCAAGAAGCCTTCGTAATGCGGGTAATCGATCTTGAGGTCGCGCACTTTCGGCAACGGGCGCACATCGGCTACCTTGTTGGCGAAAGCGATCGCCGCCTCGAGCACATCGCCTTCGACAACTTCATTGAAGAGCGCTGTCTTGGCGAGCTGGCCGGCGGGAACGGGGTTGCCGGACACAATCATGTTCAAGCCCATTTCCAGGCCGACCACGCGCGGCAGGCGCTGCGTGCCGCCCGCGCCGGGAAGGATGCCGAGCTTGACTTCAGGCAGCGCGATCTGCGCGTCCTTTTGTGCGATGCGATAGTTGCAGCCGAGCGCAAGTTCAAGGCCGCCGCCCATGCAGACGGAATGAATAGCCGCGACGACAGGTTTTTCGGAGTGCTCGACGGCATTGATCACAGTATGCAGCGTCGGTTCCTGCATTGCCTTCGGCGTATTGAATTCCTTGATGTCGGCACCGCCCGAGAAGGCTTTGCCGGCGCCGGTGATGACTACCGCCTTCACGGACTTGTCGTTCAGGGCTTGCTTCATGCCTTCCACGATGGCGCTGCGAGTCGCATGACCGAGGCCGTTGACCGGAGGGTTGTTCAGAGTGATGACGGCGACGGCGCCGTTGACCTTGTATTCGGCAGTCATATCTCTTCCTTTGAGTTGAAATCTTTGTTGGGGTATTGGAGCTGCGTTTTTTGTTGTGGTGCCTACTATAACCCAAAAAAGAACGATCGTATTATTTTGAAAGAAAAAAATCGGCGGGTTTTGAGCCCCGCCGAGCGGTACCGGCAAATTTTCATTGCGTTTTCAGTCGCAGCAAGGCCCCCTTTTTCTGGTCTTCCGCATAGGCATAATCCACGCGACCATTACTCACGACGCCCATCAGCAGCATGTTTTGCGTCACCGCGTCATGGTCCTCCCTGGAGAACGGCTTGTTGTAGCTGGTAATGGCGCCTTGGTACCGAATCTTCAGGTTCTCCAGCGCCTCCCGGATCTTCGGTCCCTCGGTCGACCCGGCCTGCCTCAGTGCAAGATACAGCAAGTGCATGCCGTCATAACCTTGAGCGGCGCTCATTGGAGACGGAATGCGATCAGTCTTGAATTCACGCCGGTACGCCAGCAGGAAACTGTTCTTGCTGGTGGAACCGAAATCCTGGATGAAGGTTTGCGGCATCAGTGCGCCCTCGCTCGAACGGCCGGCAAGGTCGATGAAGTTGCGCATCGAAAATGTCCAGCTTCCCAGCATCGGTACTTTCCATCCGATCAAATCCTTGCTGCGCGCGATAGCGGCAAGTTCCGGCCCGATTCCCCATGCCACAAGCGCTCGTGCTCCGCTGGCCTTGGCTTTGTGCACCTGCGCGTTCATGTCGTTGTCGCCGATAAGAAAACGATCGACGGAGGAAATGTCGATGTCCTCTGCCTGGCATTGTTCTTCCAGGGCCGCCAGCCCGGCATCACCATAAGCAGTAACGTCCGCGAGGACGGCGACCTTGTCGATTCCTTTTTTCTTGAGGTCGGACGCAAGTACTTTCGCTTCAAGGTCGAGCGTCGGCGAAATGCGAAAGATGTAATTTTCGGGTGCGGCGGGCGGCGCGAATTTGCGGGTGAGCGAAGTGCCGGTCGACACGGCGATCACCAGCGGCACCTTGGCGTGCTGGTAGACGTCCACGGAAGCGAGTCCGACCGGCGTATTGACGACGCCTATCGTCGCGGCCACCTTCTTGCGTATGAATTCCTGCGCGATACGGGCACCTACCTCCGGATTGGCCTGATCGTCCCGCTCCAGCAGTTCAATCTTGCGTCCATCGACGCCGCCGATGCTGTTGATTTCCTCCACGGCGAGGCGTATGCCGTTGCGCATGCTTTCACCCATTGGGCTTGATCCCCCCGAAAACGGGCCGGAGACGCCGATGCGAATTGGCTGCTCATCAATCGGCGCTGCATGCGCCGTCGAACACAGCAATAGGAAAAGAAATAGGCGGAAAGCGGTTTGCATGGCATGTCTCCCTTGTCGAGCTGCGCGATGGAACACCCGGATATTGTTCTGTTATTTGTCGGGTGTTGACGCAGTATTCAGTCTGGAGAAAAGCCGGGCAAGCGTATTACTACGCAAGGACGGTCGGTAGAACCACGCAGCAAATGATTGCTGCGGTCAGGGCGTGCCGGTATCGCCGGCAATAAGGGCATCGAGACGCCGTATTTCCGCCTGCACTTCAGCGGGCATTTCCGCCCTCGCCCATTCGCGATGCTCGCCGGCAGAATAAGCCAGCGCATTGCGGTAATACATGAAGGCGTTGATGCGATTGCGCACGAAGTTGTTTTGCGTGCGCACCACCTTGCCGGGCACACCCATCACGATGGAGTTCGGCGGGACGATAGTGCCTTCCTTGAGGAAGGTATGCCCGGCGACGATGCTGTTTTCACCGATCACGCAGCCGTCCATGATGGTGGCGTTG
>DASVLM010000613.1:0-1594 GCA_036384875.1 Noviherbaspirillum sp. | reverse complement strand
CCCCGGCGGCTGGTACACCGACGCGGTGCTGCAGGGCTCGTTCTACCAGGGCAACGCGACCACCCAGTTTGCCAACCTGCCGACCAACGGCACCGGCTTCATCTCCTCGCTGGAGACGGGCTATCCATTTCATCTACCAGTGTTGGGACTGGGCTTCGTGCTGGAGCCGGAGGCCCAGATCGTCTACCAGATGGTGTCGTTCGACGACGCCAATGACGGCCTCGGTCCGGTCGCGCTCGGCACCACCTCCGGCGCCAGCGGGCGGCTCGGGCTGCGCGGCAAGTGGACCATCAACGATGCCGCGGGGCGAATGTGGCAGCCTTACGTGCTTGCCAATGTCTGGCGCGACTGGGGCGCCGAGGCAAACACGATGTTCGGCCCCGACGCGGTGCTGCTGGCCGAGCAGGCGACGCGGCTGGAATTCGCCGGCGGCCTCAGCGCCAAGATTCTTCCCGGCCTCAGCCTCTATGCCCAGGCCGGCTACCAGATCGCCGTCAGCGGCACCGACGGCGGCCGGCGCGACGGCGTCAAGGGCGACTTCGGCGTGCACTACGCGTGGTAGACTCGATGGCAAGCGGCGAGAAGTTGAGCGGCGCCGAGCGGCAGCAGCGCTACCGCGATCGCCGTAACATTCTCGCCGATAGCGCCGGTCTCAAGCCTCTGACCCTTCGGGGCGCCCCCATCGCGCCTGGCACGCGCGAATATTCGCACTAATTGATGTGCTGGCCTTCCTGCTTGCGCTCGAGCAAGACGGCAAGTTGTCGTGGAAGCATGGTAGCCAAACATCTCGCTCTTCGGATAGCCGAAAGCTGTTTCATCTGACTGAGACGAAGCCATACAAGAAAGCGTTCGTTGCGGGGCAAGTCGTGAAGATCGGCGGGTCGCTCACGCCATTTTTTGGTTTCTATGAAGGGGCGCGCAGCTATCCCGTAACGCTCGCAAATGGATCAACAGTTCAAGTGCCTGCGGTCAAGTTCCTTAAGCAGGTACAGGCCGGAAACATTAACTGTCCGGTTCTTCCCACGATAGCCGCCGAAGTTGCTCAACACTACGTCAACCGCGCACGGCGCCGCCAGTCATGCACCTGCTGGGGCCGGCAGCCATGGCGACGGGCGACATCCGTGACAACCGCACCCGGCTCGAGGCTTTCGGCGGCAATCTGCGCCTTCAAATCGTCCGGCCAGCGCTTGCGACCTGCACCAGCATACACTTCGATACGTGGTGACAACGGTCGTCTTATGTCGTCAGAATGGTCGTCCATTGTGAGCACCCTTGCAGAAGATGACTCTTCTAGCGGTGCTCTCAAGACTCCGCACAGACAATCAGGCGGCCCTCGGCGCTACGCTTACGATGGAGTTAACAATCGAGAAGCGGATTCAGACGTCTATCGACGATATCCGCACCAAAGCCAAGCACGAGGCGGACGAGGCCAATCGGCTGCGTGTTTTGGAGAAGGACCAGACTATCGAGTCCATGACACGCACAATTGAGGAACTTAGACGGCAAAGCCGAGCAGGGGTCGCAGCGGTCGCAGGGCGAAGCGCTCGAACTGGAGCTTGAGGAGCTTCTCCGCAACCGATTTCCTATGGATCAC
>DASVLM010000612.1:0-3516 GCA_036384875.1 Noviherbaspirillum sp. | reverse complement strand
TCTGCTCGCGAATTTCATTCATGCCCTTGATCGCATCTTCCACCGCCTTCGCGCCCTGCTCTGCTGCCGTCACCGACTGGCGCGCAACTTCGGCAGACTCGTTTGCGGAGCGGGAAACGTCGGTAATCTGCATCGCCATCTCCAGCACCGCCTGACCGGTTTCCTGGATCTCGCGCGACTGCTTCTGGGAGGCTTCGAGCAGCTCGTGGGAAATGCTTTCCGCCTGCGTCGACGCGGAGGTCACCTGCTCGGCGGTGCGGGTAACGCGCCCTACCAGGCCGCGCAGTTCTTCCACGGTGTAATTCACCGAGTCGGCAATCGCCCCGGTAATGTCTTCGGTCACGGTCGCCTGTACGGTAAGGTCGCCGTCCGCCACTTCCTGCAATTCATTCATCAGGCGCAGAATCGCTGCCTGGTTCTGGTCGTTGGTCTGCTTCGCTTCTTCTTCCTTGCGCAATGCCAGGAGGCGCTGCTCTTCCGCCTCGATACGGCGCTGTTCCGCTTCCTTGGCACGGATGCTGCTGTCCTGCAGGAACACGAAGGCCACGCCGGCTGCGGAAAGCAGCGCCAGGAACGCGAATCCCATCATCGTCCAGAAGGTCCAGTGCAGTGAATCTTCCTCGCCGCGATAGGTTTTCTGCAGGCTGGTGATGCGCTGCTTCAGCGTTTCATTCTCGGCGAAGATCAGCTGCTCCGATTGTTTCGCGGCGATGAAATTCTGCAGGTTGCCGAGGATGGTTGCCACCGATTGCTGGTATTCGGCGAAGGCGGTCTGCAGCTCGGTCAGTTTCTCGCGCGTGTCGGCATCCTTGGTCGCGGACAGGCGCAAGACATCGCTGCCGTTGAGGAAGCCTTCGGTGATGTCGCGGAAGGTGTTGGTGTCCTTGCCAAGCAGGAAGGCGGTTTCCGGATTCACGCCTTCCGAGGTCAGGAATTCGTTCGCGCTGCGGCCGAGACGCTGTGTCAGCATCACCAGCTGGCCGGCGGCAGAAATTTCGCGCGGCGAAGCACCGGATTGCGCCTTCAGTGTTGCGATCTGCTCCGTCAGCTCAAGCAGCACCGGCGAGAGCGTGTTCAGTTTCTGCAATGTCGCGCCGAAGCCCGTCAGCTCCTTCTTGAGCTTGAGGATGGTATCGGCTGCCTTGTCAGAGTTGTTCCACACTTTCTGCGTATCGCTGAGCATGGAAGCCATTTGCGAATTCGGACCATCGATCTCGCGTCCCTGGTAGTCGCCGCCTTTGAGGAGCACATGCAGGTCGCGGTTCAGTTCCCTGCGGCTTTCCTCGAGCTGCTTGAAAGCTTCGAGGTTGCCCTGAATCGCATTCGGTGCCGCCTTGCCGATACGCTGAGAGTGCATCAGCGCGTCACCGGCGATCTGGGTTTGCGTGGAAGCGAGAATGGAGTGATTGGAATTGAGCCAGACGAAAGCCGCGCTCAGCACCAGCGACCCGCCGAGCATCGCCAGCAGGATGCGCACCTGGTCCTGCAGCGGCAGCTTGCCGATCAGTGGCAGGCTGATGTCGCCGGTCTTCTGCAATGCATCGCCGATGAAGGTTGCATTCGGATTGCGTTCGAGCCTGCTTGCCGGGCCCGCATGCACTTCGACCGAAGGCTTGATCGGAATGACCGGCGCACCGGAATCGGCGCCGACAAGCACGGTGTCGGCGGCGGAAGCGGCGTCCGCCGCGGAGCGGTTGATCAGCACGGCATCCTCGACGCTGCCGTCTTTAGCCCCCTTGAACACGAACGGTAACTTGAATGCCATCCCTGATTCTCCTAATCGTCCTGATTATTGTTTACGTGCCGCAATGCGGCCAGCTTATATGCCGACGTGCAGGAACTGCGGGTCCTGCACGATGAGTGAAAGATCGAGCGCGGTCCAGGCCTGGGACTCTCGGTCCACATAACGCTGTGCGGCCCATGGAGCGGCATCCGCCGCCGCAACCGCATCGAGCTGCATGTCGGCCGCATTGCGCAACCCCATGACACGCGAAACCAGCAGCCCGCTGTTGAAGGACAAGGCCGGCGAGAATGCAACGATGCGGCTGTCCTTGTCGATCGGTGTCGCCGGCATGCCGCAAAAACGCGCAAGATCGATGACGCTGATGAGGTTGCCGCGCACATTCGCCATGCCAAGGAACCAGTCCTTGGTCAGGGGCACCTTTGTGATTGCACCGACAGGCACGATTTCGCCCGCATCCTGCAGGTTGAGCAACCAGCGCATCTGCCCGACCATCACGGCAAGTTGGCTGGCCTGCGCCACCGCACCGGAACTGGCGGCCTGCATGCGCTCCACCAGCTGCGTCTGGAATTCGCGCAGGCGCGTACGCCGCGCGGCCGGGTCATGCGGGGCCGGCTGCTTTGCAGCGAGGTCCGGGGTCGGCGCCGTCATCGGATCAGCCCAGTGCAGCGATCTTGGACAGCAGTTCCTGGGGATCGACGGGCTTGACGATGTAGTCGCGCGCGCCCTGCCGCATGCCCCAGATGCGATCCGTTTCCTGTCCCTTGCTGGTGCAGATGATGATGGGCACGGTTGCGGTGGCGGGGTCGCGCGCGATTGCACGTGTGACCTGGTAGCCATTCTGCCCCGGCATCACGACGTCCATCAGGATCAGCTCCGGCTTGTCGGCCTTCACCTTTTGCATCGCTTCTTCGCCGGTTTCAGCGGTCGAGACCGTGAAACCGTTCTTGAGCAGGATGTCGGTGAGGAAATAGCGTTCGGTCGCGGAATCGTCAACCACTAGAACTTTTTTTATCGGCATCTTGCACCTACAGGTGGAGAAATCACTTGGCAAGCGCTGCCGCGGTGTGCTCGCGCACTGTCCGCAGCAGGCTGTCCTTGGTAAACGGTTTGGTGAGATAGGCGTCGGATCCGACCATGGCGCCACGTGCCCGGTCAAACAAACCATCTTTAGAAGACAGCATGACAACCGGGGTCGAATGGAATTTCGTGCTTTTCTTGATCAGTGCACAAGTCTGGTAACCATCGAGGCGCGGCATCAGGATGTCGCAGAAGATCAACGCGGGCTTGTGATCATTCATTTTTGCCAATGCGTCGAACCCGTCATCGGCGAGCACGACCTGGTAACCTGCCTGCCCGAGGAAAATCTCTGCCGATCGACGTATCGTGCTGCTGTCATCGATCACCATGATTTTCAGACTTGCGTTGTCTTGTGTTGTTGTCATGGCGCAATCCGTTCAAGGAATCCCAATATACGATTGCCGCAAGACAAAACGCAAGGTTATCGACTTCAATCCTGCGGAATATCAATAGCGACGTCGTATTTATGTGGGAATTATCAAAATTGTAACATCATGCAACCATGGCGACGCAAGCGGCTTTGCAGTATCCGAAGGAAAATCCCTCCTCAGATTGCCACCATTTCGAAATCTTCCTTGCGCGCTCCGCATTCCGGGCATGTCCAGTTCATCGGAACGTCTTCCCAGCGTGTGCCCGGCGCGATGCCCTCGTCCGGCAGGCCGGCGGCTTCATCGTAGACCCAGCCGCAAATCAGG
>DASVLM010000611.1:0-10416 GCA_036384875.1 Noviherbaspirillum sp. | reverse complement strand
CGCGGTTGCGCACGAAGTTGTTTTGCGTGCGCACGACTTTGCCAGGGACACCCATCACGATGGAGTTCGGCGGCACGACAGTCCCTTCCTTCAGGAAGGTGTGGCCGCCGATGATGCTGTTTTCACCGATCACGCAACCGTCCATGATAGTGGCGTTGATGCCAATGAGGCAGTTGTCGCCGATGGTGCATCCATGGATCGTGCAGTGATGCGTGATCGAGCAATGGCTGCCGATGATGGTCGGGGTCGCGTCGCCGATATGCAGCATCGCGAAATCCTGGATGTTGGTGTGCGCGCCGATCACAATTTCCTTGTGCTCGGCGCGCGCCACTGCATTCACCCAGATCGACGCGCCCTCTTCCACGATGACCTTGCCGTAGAGGTACGCCGACTCGTGGATAAACGCCGGATTGCGCAACACAACCTGCGGATCGATGAACCCCGGCATGCGCTCAAACCTCCAGCCATTCCTTGCGCACATTCGAATTGGCGCGCAGATCGTCGGGCGTGCCTTCGAACACGATGGAGCCGTGCCCCATCACATACACCCGCTGCGAGATCTTCATCGCAATGTCGAGCTTCTGTTCCACCAGCAGGACCGAGATGCCGCGGTTCTTCAGCTCCTTCAGGTATTCGCCCACCAGCTCCACAATCTTCGGCGCCAGGCCTTCGGTCGGCTCGTCGATCATGATCAGGTCCGGGTCGCCCATCAAGGTGCGGCACAGCGTGAGCATCTGCTGTTCGCCGCCGGAGAGCACGCCGGCCGCCGTATGCTGACGCTCCTTCAGGCGCGGGAACATCCTGTACATGTCGTCGATCTTCCAGCGCGGGTTTTTCTTTCCCCCGTTGCCTTTCTTCTCGCCGAGGATCAGGTTCTGCTCGACGGTCAGCGTCGGGAAGATGTCGCGGTTCTCGGGAACGTAGCCCAGGCCCTTGTGCGCAATCTCGAACGCCTTCAGGCCGGTGATGTCCTCGCCCTTGAACCGGATCGAGCCTTCCACCGCGACCTGGCCCATGGTGGCCTTCACCGTCGTCGAACGGCCCACGCCGTTGCGCCCCAGGAGGCTCACGATTTCGCCTTCGTCCACGTGCATGTCCACGCCGTGCAGCACGTGGCTCTTGCCGTAATAGGCATGCAGATTCTTGATTTCCAGCATTTATGCCGCCTCCGCCGGTGCGTGGCCGCCGAGGTAGGCTTCCTGCACCTTCTGGTTGTTCCGGATGTTGGCCGGCGTATCGCAGGCAATCACCTCGCCGTACACCACCACCGCAATCTTGTCCGCCAGGCCGAACACCACGCTCATGTCGTGCTCCACCATCAGCAGGGTCTTGCCGACGGTAACCTTGCGGATCAGTTCGACCGCCGCATCGGATTCCGAGCGGCTCATGCCGGCCGTCGGCTCATCGAGAAGGATCACTTCGGCGCCGCCGGCAATGGTGATGCCGATCTCCAAGGCGCGCTGCTCGGCATAGGTCAACAGGCCGGCCTGCGTGTCGTGCCGGCGGCGCAGGCCGATCTGGTCCAGCACTTCCTCGGCGCGCTGGTGCGCATCCTTCAGCCCATTCAGGCGATGCCAGAACGAATACTTGTAGCCCAGCGACCACAGCACCGCGCAGCGCAGGTTTTCGTAGACCGACAGACGATGGAAGATGTTGGTGATCTGGAAGCTGCGCGAGAGGCCGGCACGATTGATCTCGTACGGCCGCTTGTGGATGATGCTGCTGCCGTTCAGCAGGATGTCGCCGGACGACACCGGGAAGCGGCCCGAGATCAGGTTGAACAGGGTTGACTTGCCGGCGCCGTTGGGCCCGATGATGGCAAAGCGCTCGCCCTTCGGTACCTGCAGGTTGGCGCCGCGGATGATTTCGGAACGGCCGAAACTCTTGCGGACGTCTTTCAGTTCAAGAGCCAAGGCTGTCATGCGCCCCTCCGGATCAGTTCTTCGATTTCACTATTGGCCTCGCCCCAGACCTGCGAGAAGGATTTCTTCGCAAACCAGAAGCCGAGCGCGCCGATGGCAAACAGGAGTGCCGCCACCGCCCAGCCCGTAGGCGCGGCGGTATCGACTGCGAAGCCGAACAGGCGCATCGCCGTGCCGTTGGCGGCATCCAGCGTGTAGTGGTAGAGCATTTCAATGGCGATCACCGCGCCCAGCCCGGCAAGCAGCGCCATGGCCGACACCGCCAGCAAATGCGGCCACACCCGGCGGAACTTGCCGAATTTCACCAGACGTACATTCATCATGAGCAGGCTGGCGACGCCGCCCGGCGCATACATCACGATGAGGATGAAGAAGATGCCGAGATAAAGCTGCCATGCGGTGGTGAGTTCCGACAGCATCACGGTCAGGAAGACGCCGATGATGGCGCCGATCATCGGGCCGAAGAAGAAGCCGATGCCGCCGATGAAGGTGAACAGCAGGATGGCGCCCGAGCGCAGTGCGCTGACGTTCTCCGCGGTGACGATCTCGAAGTTGATTGCACTAAGGCCGCCCGAGATACCGGCGAAGAACGCCGACAGGATCAGCGTCATGTAACGTACCCATTGCGTGTCGTAGCCGATGAATTCGACCCGCTCCGGGTTGTCGCGCACGGCGTTGATGATGCGTCCCAGCGGCGTCTGCGTGAAGGCGTACATCCCGATGGTGGCGATAAACAGCCAGAACGCGATCAGGTAATACACCTGGATCTGCGGGCCGTAGGTGATGCCGAGGAAGGGATTGCCGTACACGCGGTTGGTGGTGATGCCTCCCTCGCCGCCGAAGAATTCGGGGAACATCAGCGAGCAGGCGAACACGAGTTCGACGATGCCCAGCGTGATCATGGCGAAGGTGGTGCCGGACTTCTTGGTCGTCACGTAACCAAACAGGATGCCGAAGAACATGCCGGCGACGCCGCCCACCAGCGGGATCAGGGTGACCGGCATCCAGATCTTGCCGGCGGTGGCCAGGTTCATCGCGTGGATCGCGAAGAAGGCGCCGAGTCCGGAATACACCGCATGGCCGAAGGACAGCATGCCGCCCTGCCCCAGCAGCATGTTGTAGGACAGGCCGAAGATCATCACTGTGCCCATGGTGCACAGGATGGACAGCGATGCCCCCTTGTGGAAGACGATGGGTGCGGCGATGAGGATCGCCGCGAAGATGCTCCAGAGAATCCAGCGGCCCAGGTTCAGCGGCGTGTAGCGCAGAGTGTTGTTGCTCATCGATATGGTGTTCATGTGTGTCAGCCCTCCCGCGTGCCCATCAGGCCGCGCGGCCGGAAGATCAGGATCAGGACCAGGAACAGGTAAGGCAGGATCGCCGCGACCTGGGAGATGGTGAGCTTCAGGACCGGGTAGCCGAAGGTCTCCGGCGTGACCTGGAAGTTCACGACCGAGAACAGATTGACGAAGGAGTAGTCCAGCGCCACGGCAAAGGTCTGGACCACGCCGATCAGCAGTGATGCCAGCAGAGCGCCGACCAGCGAGCCCATGCCGCCGACGACCACCACCACGAAGATGATGCTGCCGACGGTGGCCGCCATGCCCGGTTCGGTGACGAAGGCGTTGCCGCCGATGACGCCGGCCAGGCCGGCCAGCGCGCAGCCGCCGCCGAACACCAGCATGAACACGCGCGGCACGTTGTGACCGAGCGCTTCCACCATCTCCGGATGCGTCAATGCCGCCTGGATCACGAGACCGATGCGGGTGCGGGTCAGCACCAGCCAGATCGACACCATCATCAGCAGCGCGATCAGCATCATGAAGCCGCGATACTTGGGGAAGGTGGTGGAAAAGATCGTGAACAGCGGACCGTCCAGTTCGGCGGGAATCGGATAAGGCACGGCGGCGCGGCCGAACACCAGCTGCACCAGTTCGACCATGATGTACGACAGGCCGAAGGTGAACAGCAGCTCGGAAATGTGGCCGTGCTTGTGCACCGTGCGCAAGCCGTAGCGCTCGACCAGCGCGCCGATCACGCCGACCAGCAGCGGCGCCAGCACCAGCGCCGGCCAGTAGCCCAGCTTGCTGCTGATGGCATAGGCGAAGTAAGCGCCGAACATGTAGAAACTCGCATGGGCAAAATTCAACACGCCCATCATGGAAAAGATCAGGGTCAGCCCCGACGACAGCATGAACAGCAACAACCCGTAACTCAGGCCGTTGAGCAAGGTGATAACGGTAAACTCCACGCGGCAACCCCTAATTCAAGAATGGTGTACGACCGTACTATTTTTTGACGACAAAAAAGCAGCGTGCCACCTCGCGGTAACACGCTGCAAGGGATACTCGTTACGACGGACGCTTCATCTGGCAGGACGTCGGTTGCGTGGCGACATAGGAGTCGAGCTTCACATCGGTCTTCCAGCCGTAACCGGTGTTCTCCTGGTCGTACTTCACGTCCTTGCCGTTGACCTTCGTCCAGGTGGCGATATACAGCGGCTGCTGCAATTGATGGTCGGCCTTGCGCATCTCGACTTCGCCATTCAGGCTGTGGACCTTCATGCCTTCCATGGCGAATGCCACCTTCACCGGATCGGTGGTTTTTGTTTCCTTGAATGCCTTGCCGAGCATCTCAAGTGCGCTGTACGGCGCGATCGCATAGAAGTCGTCGTTGTACTTCTTCTTGAAGCCTTCGACGATTTCATGGCCCACGAACTTCTCGTTGTTGACGTTCCAGTACCCGACGTATTTCACGTGGTCTGCACCGGCGGCACCCATCGCGGTCGGTACACCGGTCGTGCTGGCGTAGTAGGTGTAGAAATTCGCCTTCAGGTCGGCGTCCTTGGCAGCCTTGATCAGCAATGCAAGGTCAGCGCCCCAGTTGCCGGTGATGACCGTATCGGCGCCCGAGGCCTTGATCTTCGCAATATACGGCGAGAAATCCTTCACCTGCCCGATCGGGTGCAGGTCATCGCCGACGATCTGGATGTCCGGACGCTTGCGCTTCAGGTATTCCTTTGCGGCACGTGTCACCTGGTGTCCGAATGCATAGTTCTGGCCGATGATGTAGACCTTCTTGATGCTCGGGTCCTTCGCCATGTAGGACGTTAGCGCTTCCATCTTCTGGTCGGAATTCGCATCGAAGCGGAAGTGCCAGAAGCTGCACTTGCTGTTGGTCAGGTCAGGGTCGACCGCAGCATAGTTGAGATAAAGAACTTCCTTGCCGGGATTGCGCTCGTTGTACTTGTTGATCGCATCGATCAGCGCCAATGCCGCACCGGAACCATTGCCCTGGATCACGTAGCGATAACCCTGGTCGATTGCCGCCTTCAGTTGTGTGAGCGATTCCTGCGGACTTGCCTTGTTGTCGAAGCCGACGACTTCAAAGGTATTGTTGCCGCCCCACTTTTGCGCATTGGCCAACTCGGCGATGTACTGCCAGCTTTTGAGCAGCCCTTGCCCGACTGGTGCGAACGGACCGGAGAGCGGATCGATGAAAGCCATCTTGACATTTTCCGCGTTCGAAGCAGATGGAGCGGCGAACGCAGCGGCCAGAGAAACGGCCAGTACCAGCGGTTTGAACTTGGCAGTCATTTATCTCTTCCCTATAGGTGTTTTGTAATGACAGCATAGCCACGCTTCCAAGCGATGTAAAGCTCGTGCAAGGATGTGTTTTCGAGCGTGAATTACCCATCTCGCGAACGCGTTGCGGAACGGTCTGCGCCGTTCTCGTCAACGCTGTCCTTGCACGTGCGGCGTGCCGCGCAAGCACGCCAAGGGACTACCGGTTTACGAGCGCGCCGGACGCTTCATCTGGCACGACGTCGGCTGGGTGGCGACGTAAGGTTCGATCTTCACGTCATTGCTCCAGCCGTAACCGGTGTTCTCCTGATCGTATTTGATCTTCTTGCCGTCGACCTTGGTCCAGGTCGAAATGTAGAGCGGTTGCTGGAGCTGGTGGTCGGTGGCGCGCATTTCGACGTCACCGTTGATTGCCTTGACCTTCATCCCTTCCATGGCGAAAGCGATCTTGACCGGGTCGGTGGAGTTGGTGTCCTTGGATGCCTTCGCAACCATCTGGACCACGGTGTTGATGTCCTGCACGTAGAAGTCGTCATTGAACTTCTTCTTGAAGTTTTCGACGTAGTCCTTGCCCGAGAAGGATTCATTGTTCGGAATCCAGTAAGCCACCTGCTTGACCATGCCCGCGGTTGCGCCGCCCATCGCGGTCGGCACGCCGGAGGTACCGGCGTAATAGGTGTAGAACTTGGCGGTCAGGCCGGCATCCTTGGCAGCCTTCACGAGCAGCGCGAGGTCGGCGCCCCAGTTGCCGGTGATGACGGTATCGGCACCAGAAGCCTTGATCTTGGCGATGTACGGCGAGAAGTCCTTCACCGTCGCGATCGGATGCAGGTCGTCGCCGACGATCTGGACGTCAGGACGTTTGCGTTTCAGGTATTCCTTCGCCGCGCGCGAAACCTGGTGGCCAAAGGCGTAGTTCTGGCCGATGATGTAAACCTTCTTGATGCTCGGATCCTTCGCCATGTAAGTGGTCAGTGCTTCCATCTTCATGTCGGAGTTGGCATCGAAGCGGAAGTGCCAGAAGCTGCACTTGCTGTTGGTAAGATCAGGGTCGATCGCCGAATAGTTGAGGAAGACGATTTCCTTGCCGGGGTTGCGTTCATTGTACTTGTTCACCGCATCCACCAACGCCAGTGCGACGCCGGAGCCGTTGCCTTGGGCGATGAAGCGATAGCCCTGGTCGATGACGGCCTTGAGCTGGTTGAGCGATTCCTGCGGGCTGCCCTTGCCGTCGAAGGCGGTCACTTCAATCGTGTTGTTGCCGGCCCATTTCTGCTGGTTCGCGATTTCGGAGACCATGCGGAAGGTGTTCAACTGGTTTTGTCCGATCGGAGCGAATGCGCCGGACATGGTTTCGATCATCGCAATCTTGATCGTATCGGCATGCACCGCAGGAGCGGAAAATACGGACGCAACGGACAATGCTAGGGCAAGCGGACGCAACTTCTTCATCATTTGTCTCTTCCTTTTTAGGGTATGGGGAAAAACGGCCTTTGCGGCTTCTTGTTATGCGTGAAAACGGTCAGGCCGTGGGAAGCTGGTAATCCTTGAACTGCTCGCGGATCTTGTTCTTCAGGACCTTGCCGGTGGCGCCGATCGGCAATGCATCGACGAAGACCACATCGTCCGGCGTCCACCATTTGGCGATCTTGCCTTCGAAGAACTTGATCAGCTCTTCCTTGCCGACTTCCGCGCCCGGCTTCTTCACGACCACCAGCAGCGGACGCTCGTCCCACTTCGGATGGAAGATGCCGACGCAAGCGGCCTGTTGCACAGCAGGATGCGCCATTGCAATGTTCTCGAGGTCGATCGAACCGATCCATTCGCCGCCGGACTTGATGACGTCCTTGCTGCGGTCGGTGATCTGCATGTAGCCGTCGGCGCTGATGGTGGCGACGTCGCCGGTCGGGAACCAGCCGTCCTGCAGCACATTGCCACCCTCGCCCTTGAAATAACTCTCAATGATCCACGGGCCTTTCACCAGCAGGTTGCCGTAGGTCTGGCCGTCCCACGGCAGTTCCTTGCCGGCGTCGTCGACGATCTTCATGTCGACGCCGTAAATGGCGTGACCCTGCTTTTCGAGGATGGCCTGCTTCTCGTCCTCGGGCAGGCCGATGTGATGCGCCTGCAGGGTGCAGGCGGTGCCGAGCGGCGACATCTCCGTCATGCCCCAGGCATGCACCACTTCCACGTCATACTGGTGACGGAAGGTCTTCATCATCGCCGGCGGACAGGCCGAGCCGCCGATCACCGTGCGCCTGAAACTGGAGAACTTGAGATTGTTCTGGCCGACATAGTTCAAGAGGCCGAGCCACACCGTCGGCACGCCGGCGGAGAACGTTACCTTCTCCTGTTCGAACAGTTCGTAGATCGACTTGCCGTCGAGCGCAGGTCCGGGCAAAACCATCTTCGCGCCAGTCAGCGGCACGGAGTAAGGCAGGCCCCACGCATTCACATGGAACATCGGCACCACCGGCAGCACCGCGTCGCGCGAGGAAACGTTGAGCGCATCCGGCATCGCCGATGCATACGAATGCAGCACCGTGGAACGATGCGAATACAGCGCACCCTTCGGATTGCCCGTCGTACCCGAGGTGTAGCACAGGCTCGACGCGGAGTTCTCATCGAAGAGCGGCCATTCGAACTGGTCGGAATGGCTGTGCACCAGGTCTTCGTAGCACATCAGGTTGGGAATTTTCGAATCCTTCGGCATGCGATCGCGGTCGCACATCGCAATGAATCCCTTCACCGTTTTGCACAGCGGCGCAAAGCCTTCGACCAGCGGCAGGAAGGTCATGTCGAAGAAGAGATACTGGTCTTCGGCATGGTTGGCGATGTAGGCAATCTGCTCCGGATGCAGGCGCGGATTGACGGTATGCATTACAGCTCCCGAACCCGAGATCGCGTAATACAGTTCGAGGTGGCGGTAGCCGTTCCAGGCGAGCGTGGCGACACGGTCGCCCATCTTCACGCCCAGCGCTTCAAGCGCGTTTGCCATCTGGCGCGCACGCTTGTGGCATTCGCGATAGGTGTAGCGGTGGATATCCCCTTCCACGCGCCGCGAGACAATCTCGTTGTCGCCGTAATAACGGTCAGCGTGCTTGATGATGCTGGAGATGAGCAAAGGCTGGCTCATCATCTGGCCCATGAGTGGGCTCTTCGGATAGTGTTGCATCGTGTCTCCTCTGGTCGTTCCGGTTTTCGCGTGAATGCGAAACCCGGTTAGAGCAATGCTACTAATTTCAAGCGCAATTTTTGAACGACCGTACTAAAACCGTCAATGACTTTCGATTGTGCGACGCATCAATGTCACGCGCATGACTTTTCACTCGGCAACAGTCTTGTAGATGGTATTTTTGGGACGCGCCATTACGCGACGCAGCATCGGCTCGAAGAAATCGAGCGGCAATGTGTCGTAATCTGCATCGAAGGCAGGCGCATCGTACTTCTCGCAAAACTCGAGCGTACGCTCATACAGCGGCTGGCCGGCGAATTGATCGCGCAGGTTGCGATCCATACCGAGGTGATGGAAAAAATAATAACCCTGGAAAATCCCGTGCTTCTCCACCATCGCATGGTTTTCGGCGCTGACGAAGGGCTTGAGGATCGCCGCCGCGATATCGGGATGGTTGTAGCTGCCCAGCGTATCGCCGATATCGTGCAGTAGCGCGCAAATCACATATTCGTCGTCACGGCCGTCGCGATAGGCGCGGGTCGCCGTCTGCAGGCTGTGCGTGAGCCGGTCTACCGGGAATCCGCCGCAGTCGCCATCCAGCAGCCGCAGGTGCGCCAGCACGCGATCAGGCAACGCCCCGGCATAGGACCTGAATTCCTCGCCGATGATTTTCCAGTCGTCTGCCGTGCTCTGCTGCATGTCGCGGAATGTGGCGCGTGCTTCCATGTGTGTCTCCTCGAATCGAAAATGAATATCCCTGCCCGCAAGGACAGGGAAGCTGCAATGCCTTGTACGGAGTTCAGGTGCGATAGGACGGGTCCTTGCGATCAAGACGGCGCAAAAGGCCCGGCCAGGCAAGCATGCCGCCTTGCGATTTCGTCACGGCCTTCGCCTGCTTCTGCGCGCCCTGGATGATCGCCTGCGGAATCGGGATCAACTCGCCTCCTGCCTGCGCACGCACCTGGATCATGCAGGCGGCTTCGAAGACATACATGTTGAGAAAAGCGTCCGCAACGGTCGAGCCGAGCGTCAGCAAGCCGTGATTGCGCAGCATGAGGAAGTTCTTGTCGCCGAGGTCCGCAACGAGTCGCGGCTTTTCTTCTTCGTTCAGTGCCACGCCTTCGTAATCATGATAGGCAAGGCTGGCGAGCACGAAAATCGATTGTTGCGACAGCGGCAGCAATCCGTTCTTCTGCGCCGATACCGCGACGCCGTTCACACTGTGCACATGCAGCACGCATTGCGCGTCATGGCGCACCGCGTGCACCGCCGAGTGAATGGTGAAACCTGCCGGATTCACCGGAAACGGAGAATCGTCGAGCTTGTTGCCGTTCACATCAATCTTCACCAGCGAAGATGCCGTGATCTCGTCGAACATCATGCCGTAGGGATTGATGAGGAACTGGTTGTCGGTGCCCGGCACGCGCACCGTAATGTGCGTGAAGATCAGATCGCTCCAGCCGAAGTCCGCCACGAGACGGTAACAGGCGGCAAGATCGATACGCGCCTGCCACTCCTCCGGCGAAACGCGATCCCGCAGGGAAGGAATGTTCAGCAATTCAGGGGCATTCATCGGTGTCTCCTTGTGTCGTTGTCTTATCTGTCAAAATACTGTGAACGTGAGGCAGTATCGCCATATCGCACCGCACAACACTGTCAACTTTTTAACAATTGCCATGCCAAATCGCGCCGTCGATGAGATCGACAAAGCGGAAGTACTGCGATCGTCATGGTT
>DASVLM010000610.1:0-3097 GCA_036384875.1 Noviherbaspirillum sp. | reverse complement strand
CGAAATTCTTCGCCGCACCGTGTTTGAGGTATTCCACCTCGGTGAGCAATACGCCGGCGTTGCCGACGATGGAGCGCCCCGGTTCGAACATCACCTGTACCGGCGCACCTTTGTGGTTCAACAAGCGCCACTTGTCGATCTTCGCGAACAGGCGGCCGAGGTAGTCGCTGATTGCAACCGGCTTGTCCTTGTCGTAGGTAATGCCGATGCCGCCGCCGATATCGATGTGATGCAAGCGTATGCCTTCGGCGTCGAGGCGATCCACCAGCTCGATGATGCGGTCGAGTGCTTCCAGCAATGGTGCGTCGTCGAGCAGTTGCGAGCCGATGTGGCAATCGATGCCGACGACGCGGATATGCGGCAGCGTCGCTGCCGTGCGGTATGCCGTCAAAGCTTCGTCGAACGCAATGCCGAACTTGTTTTCCTTGAGTCCGGTCGAGATGTAAGGGTGTGTCTTCGCATCGACGTTGGGGTTCACGCGCAACGACACCGGTGCTTGCTTGCCCATCTCGCCCGCAACTTCGTTCAGGCGCTGCAGTTCGGCGGTCGATTCGACATTGAAGCATAGAATGTCATGGCTTAGTGCGAGGCGCATTTCCTCGTGTGTCTTGCCGACACCCGAGAAAATCACCTTGTGCGGATCGCCGCCCGCAGCGATCACGCGCAGCAATTCGCCGCCGGACACGATGTCGAATCCCGAACCCATGCGATGCAGCAGGTTCAGCACCGCGAGGTTGGAATTGGACTTGACCGAGTAGCACACCAGCGCGCCTTTCTCATCGCGGCCATTGGACTTGCAGGCGTCGGCGTAAGCAGAAAAGTTTTCGACCAGCGCCGCCTTGGAGTAGACGTACGTCGGCGTGCCGAACTCCTTGGCGATGGAAGCGAGAGGTGTGTTTTCGGCGAACAAGGCGCCATTGCGGTAGGAAAAGTGCTGCATGACTTCGATGCGAGTGGAAAGTTATTTGTTATCTTGCTTGCTGTCGGCGGGCGGCGTGGCAGGCGCAGTCATCACCGGCACCGGTTTCACGGGCAGGAACAGCGGCCCTTTTTGTCCGCAACCGGCAAGAAGGAAGATTGCGGCAACTGCCGCGAGCGCGCCGGCCCGGACCGGGTGAAATGCAGGCTTCACGATTAGAATCACGGTTTGGAAAAACTCTTTGGAGTGTAGCATGACTGAATCCGAATTCCTGGCGCTGGCAGATCGCACGCTGACGACCATCGAGGCCGCATTGGAACGCATCGCAGACGAGACTGATCTCGATGTCGAATGCAGCCGCAGCGGCAATGTGTTGACCATAGAATTTGTCGACAACGGCTCGAAGATCATCGTCAACAGCCAGGCGCCGATGCAGGAGATGTGGGTGGCGGCACGCTCCGGCGGATTCCATTACCGTCGCGAGAGCGATCGGTGGGTCAACACGCGTGACGGCTCCGAACTGTTTGCCGCCTTGTCGAAAATCGCCAGCGAGCAGGGTGGCGAGCCGGTCGTTATCTCCGAGAAGTAAAAAGGCCGAAGCGCCCTGCGGCAGCCTCGGCCTGATCTCTGGAGTGAAGCGTCAGAACAATTCGTTCTTCACTTCCTCTTTCGTTTTTTCGTCTTCCGACGGCCCGTGTTCGCCCATGCCCACGCTGCGTACGCCGGTGCCTGGCGGATTCTCGGCGTAGTAATAGTCGCCGTTGGCCATGATGATTCCATCAGGTACTGGGCGCTCCTCGACCGGCATGTCCTTCAGTGCTTTCTGCATGTAGCCGATCCATATTGGCAGCGCGACACCGCCGCCAGTCTCGCGGTTGCCAAGATTTTTCGGCTGGTCGAAGCCGATCCATGCGATACCGACGATCTTCGGCATGTAACCGGCGAACCAGGCATCGACCGAGTCGTTGGTGGTGCCGGTCTTGCCGGCGATGTCAGCGCGCTTCAGCACCAGCGCCTTGGTAGCAGTGCCATGCTTCACGACGTCCTTCAGCATGCTGTCCATCAGGAAGGCATTGCGCTCATCGATGACGCGATTCGCTTCGACACCCGCCTTGTCCGGTTCGGCCTGCGACAGGATATTGCCGTCGGCGTCGGTCACTTTGGAGATGATGTAGGGGCTGACCTTGTAACCACCGTTGGCGAATACCGAGTATGCGCCCGCCATTTGCAGCGGTGTGACCGCGCCTGCGCCGAGCGCGAGCGTCAGGTAGGGCGGATTCTTGTCGGCATCGAAACCGAAGCGGGTGGTGTATTCCTGTCCGTATTTCGCACCGATCTTGTGCAGTATGCGGATGGAAATCATGTTCTTCGACTTGGTCAGGCCCTTGCGCATCGTCATCGGGCCTTCATACTTGCCGTCGTAGTTCTTCGGTTCCCATGCCTGGCCGCCGGTCTGGCCGGCATCGAAACTGATCGGCGCGTCGTTGATGATGGTGGCTGGCGACAATCCCTTTTCCAGCGAGGCGGAATAGATGAAAGGCTTGAATGACGAGCCCGGCTGGCGCCATGCCTGAGTGACATGGTTGAACTTGTTGCGGTGGAAATCGAATCCGCCGACCAGCGCACGGATGGAACCGTCATCGGTATTGGCAGAGATGAAGGCCGACTCCACTTCCGGCATCTGGGTGATGGTCCAGGCCTGGTTCTCTTGCATGACGCGGATGATTGCGCCGCGCTTGACCTTCTTGTTCAGGGGAGCCTTGTCGCTCAAGAGATGGGCGGCGAACGCCAGCCCTGCGCCGGTAATGGTGATCTCCTCGCCGGAAGACAATTCAGCTTTCACTTCCTTGGGCGTTGCTTCCAGCACGACGGCGGCGACGATGTTGTCGCTATCCGGATGTTCTGCCAGTTCCACTTCGATCGCATCTTCGGCCTCGTCCTTCGCGGACGGGATCTCCATGTAGCCTTCCGGACCGCGGTAGCCATGGCGCTTCTCGTAATCCATCACGCCGCGACGCAGCGCAAGGTAAGCCGCATCCTGGTCGGCCTTGGTGATCGTCGTATAGACATTCAGGCCGCGAGTGTAGGCGTCTTCCTTGAACTGATCGTAAACCAGCTGGCGTGTCATTTCGGCGACGTATTCAGCATGCACGCCGAATTCGTTGCTGTTGGTCTTGA
>DASVLM010000609.1:0-11726 GCA_036384875.1 Noviherbaspirillum sp. | reverse complement strand
GGCCGCGGGCCGCCGACGGATTCTTCCTCGGCTTTCAGCGTTGCCGCCGGATTCGTTTCCGCCGCTTCGGTTTTTTCCGTCTGTGGCTTGTCCTTGCTGTCAGGGCGCTTGCCAAGCAGGAAATAGTCGAATGCCTTGCGCGCGATCGGTGCCGCGGCCGCCGCGCCGAAACCGCCGTTTTCCACGATCAGCGCCAGCGCGATGCGCGGCTTGTCTGCCGGAGCAAAGGCGATGTAGAGAGAGTGGTCGCGATGACGCTCGGCCATGGCTTTGGCATCGTACATCGAGCGTCCCTTTTCATTCTTCTTGATGCCGACCACCTGCGCCGTGCCGGTCTTGCCGCCGGACGTGTAAGTGGCGCCGGCAAACGCCTGCATACCGGTGCCGCCGGGCTCGGAGGTAACGCCCACCATGGCCTGCTTGATGAAGTCGATGTTCTCCTGCTTGAGCGGGATGCGATAGCTTTCCTTCGGCACCGTCAGCGTGCGCTCATGCGTGACGCCATTCTCGATGATCTTCACCAGGTGCGGCTTCATCACCACGCCATCGTTGGCGAGATTGGCCACCGCGTGCGCCAGCTGCATCGGCGTGAAGGAGTTGTAGCCCTGGCCGATGCCGAGCGAAATCGTCTCGCCGGCATACCACTTCCTCTGCTCCGGCCGCTTGTAGGCATTACGCTTCCAGCTGGTCGAGGGCAGCAGGCCGGTCCGCTCGTGTTCGAGGTCGATGCCGGTGATCTGGCCGAAGCCGAACTGCTTCATGAAGTCGTGGATTGCATCGACGCCGAGGTCGTTGGCGAGCTGATAGTAGAAGGTATCGCAAGACACCACGATCGAGCGGTGCAGGTCGACGCGTCCATGGCCACCCGGCTTGTCGTCGTTGAAGCGGTGGCCGCCGAACATGAAGAAGCCCGGGTCCGATATCGCCGAGGTGAAGGTGCGCTTGCCGAGTTCGAGGCCGGCCAATGCCATGTACGGCTTGTAGGTCGAGCCGGGCGGATAGCTGCCGGAAATCGGGCGGTTCAGCAGCGGCCGGTCGGGCGAATTGTTCAACTGGTCCCAGCTCTGCGGATCGATGCCTTCGACGAACAGGTTGGGGTCGAACGTCGGCTTCGATACGTAGGCCAGCACATCTCCGGTCGAAGGCTCGATCGCCACCAGTGCGCCACGGCGATCGCCGAACGCCTCCTCGATGATCTTCTGCAGTTCGATGTCGACCGACAGGATCAGGTTGTTGCCGGGCGTCGCCGGCGTGCGCGATAGCGTGCGCACTGCGCGCCCACCCGCCGACACTTCGACTTCTTCGTAGCCGGTGGTGCCGTGCAGGTATTTCTCGTAGCTTTTTTCGACGCCTTCCTTGCCGATGTATTCAGTGCCGGCGTAGTTGGCGGAGTCGTCGGAGTCATCGATCTTGTCGGCTTCACGCTGGTTGATGCGGCCGATATAGCCGATCACGTGCGACGCCGTCTCGCCGAGCGGATACTGGCGGAACAGGCGAGCCTGGATCTCGACACCCGGGAAGCGGTAACGCTGCACGGTAAAGCGCGCGACTTCCTCGTCTGAGAGGCGGGTGCGGATCGGCGTGCTCTCGAAGTTCTTCGACTCTTCCAGCAGCTTGCGGAAACGCTTGCGGTCCTTGTGCTGGATCTCGACCACGGTGGAGAGTTCGTCGATCAGCGAATCGAGGTCGCCCTTGATCTTCGACGGCGTGATTTCCAGCGTGTAGGCCGAGAAGTTGCGCGCGAGGACAGCACCGTTGCGGTCGAGGATGAGGCCGCGATTCGGCACCACCGGCACGATGGAAATGCGGTTTTCCTCGGCCAGCGCGTGGTAGTCGCTGTGCTTGACGATCTGCAGCCAGATGAAACGAGCCACCAGCAGCCCGAAACAGACGAGCACGAATACCGCCACGGCAGACAGCCGCATGCGGAAGAAATGCAGTTCGCGTTCGGTGTTCTTGAACTCAGTCATGCGTACTCAATAGGCAAACGGCTTGCGTCGATGCGCGGGCAACGAAGCATGTTCAGATCGGCCGCGTTTCGTCGCGGTCGATGGCGCGACGCTGCGGCGCCAGCAGGATCCAGCTCGCCACCGGCCACAGCACGATGGCGGTGAAGCTTTCCAGGAAATACAGCCAGCCGGGAAACTTGCCGCTGACCGCAATCCGCACCACCAGCTGTATGCATTGCGCCAGCAGCAGCAAGGGTAGGACATGCAGGGCCTGCATGCCCATCGGGAACCACAGCACGCGGCGGTGGATCATGATCGCGAAATACGACAGCAAGGTATAGGAAAGCGCGTGCTGGCCGAGCAAGGTCGCATCGTGCACATCCATCAACAGCCCCATGAAAAAGGCGACGCCGATGCCGACCTTGCGCGGCTGGTGAATGCTCCAGAACACCAGCACCAGGGCCAGCAGGTCGGGCACGCCATACCATTGGCCCCACGGCAGCAGGTTGAACAGGAAGGCGCCGACGATGGAAACGACGATGAAGAGCGGATTGGCCGGCAGCAGGATGTAATGCGGGCGGTTCAAGGCGTTGCTCCCTTCGGGCCTTCTTTGATTGCTTCCTTTTGCGCCGGCTTCGCCGGCTGGGCGGGCGTGACTGCGACGGGCCTGGCCGGAGCAGGTTTGCTCGGAGCAGGCGCCGCCGGCTTTTGCTGTGCGGCGGGCATCGGCGCCACGGGTTTCGTCGCATTCACTGCTGCTGCTCCGGGCGCAGCTGTCGGAGCAGGAGCGGCAGCTGGCGCGGCTCCGCCCGCAGGCACCGCCGCGGGTTTGTTGGCCGCATCGTCAGCCTTGGCCGGCTCCTTCTTCGGATCCTTGACCTCCGACATCCGCTTCTTGCCCTTGTCCTTCTTGCCGTCCTTGGTCTCTTCCTGCGGCGGGGGCGGCGGGAACTTGTTTTCTGCCAGCAGGATCAGCAATTGCCGGTTGCGGTCGATACCCGCCATCGGCTGGCAGGAAATGTGGGCAAAGGGATCACCCGACTTGTTTTCGACGCGCGTCACCTTCGCCACTGCAAGCCCCGGCGGATACACGCCATCAATACCCGAGGTGACGAGAACGTCGCCATCCTTGACGTCGGCATTGGCCGGCATGAAACGCAGGTCGAGCGATCCGGAGTGACCCTGCCCGTAGGCGATGCTGCGCAATCCGCTGCGCACCACCTGCACCGGGATGGCCTGGTCCTTGTCGGTCAGCAGCGTCACTTCGGAGGTAAATGGGAAGACGCGTGTGACCTGCCCCACCACGCCGACGTCGTCGATCACCGGCTGGCCGGGAGCGACGCCCTGCCGCGAGCCGCGGTCGACCACGATCTTGCGGGTGTAGGCGTCGCGCGCGTCGTACAGGATTTCGCTCATCACCGACTTTACCGGCACGCGCTCGTTGGCGGCCAGCAGACGTCGCAACTGCTCGTTTTCAGCCAGCAACTGCTGCGCCTGCTGCAGGGTCTGCGCGTTGCCGAGTTGCCGCTCCTTGAGCTTGCGATTTTCACGCTGCAGCGTGGTGACCGAGGTGAAGTAACCGCCGACTGTATAGAGTGCGTCGCGCGGCACCATGGCCACTACCTGCAACGGGTAGAGCGCCGTACCGATAACCTGCCGGATGACCGTGAGCGAGCGCAGTCGCGAATCGGCGACCAGCAGAATCAGGGCAATCAGGGAGAAGAACACCACTTTGGCGCGGGCAGACGCGCCTTGCTTGAAGAGTGGCGGGGGACTGTAATCCATCAGGGCCTATCGGAGAAAATGTCGCACCTGTTCCGCCGCGGGCGCCTTGCCGCAGGAGCAAGGCGCACCGTGCACAGCTTTACTCGTAAGAAAAGATCGAACCAAGCTTGTCCATGCGCTCCAGCGCCATGCCGGAACCGCGCACCACGCAGGTCAGCGGATCTTCGGCAACGATCACCGGCAGGCCCGTCTCTTCCATCAGCAGGCGATCGAGGTCGCGCAGCAGTGCGCCGCCGCCGGTGAGCATCATGCCCTTTTCGGCGATGTCGGCGCCGAGTTCCGGTGGGGTCTGTTCCAGCGCGTTCTTCACGGCGGAGACGATGTTGTTCAGCGGATCGGTCAGCGCTTCGAGAATTTCGTTGGAGGAAATCGTGAAGGAGCGCGGGATGCCTTCGGACAGGTTGCGGCCCTTGACTTCCATTTCCTTGACTTCGGAGCCCGGGAAAGCGGAGCCGATTTCCTTCTTGATGAGTTCGGCGGTCTGTTCGCCGATCAGCATGCCGTAGTTGCGGCGGATGTAGTTGACGATAGCTTCATCGAACTTGTCGCCACCGACGCGCACCGAACCCTTGTAGACCATGCCGCCCAGCGAGATGATGCCCACTTCCGTGGTGCCGCCGCCGATGTCGACGACCATCGAACCGGTCGCATCCGACACCGGCAGCCCGGCGCCGATCGCGGCTGCCATCGGCTCTTCGATCAGGTAGACCTGCGAAGCGCCTGCGCCCAATGCGGATTCGCGAATCGCGCGGCGCTCAACCTGGGTGGAACCGCAGGGAACGCAAATGATGATGCGCGGGCTCGGCTTGAACAGCTTGGAGTCGTGCACCATGCGGATGAATTGCTTCAACATCTGCTCGGTGACAGTGAAGTCGGCGATCACGCCGTCCTTCATCGGGCGGATGGCTTCGATGTTGCCCGGCACCTTGCCCAGCATCTGCTTGGCTTCCTTGCCGACTGCCTGAATCGTCTTCTTGCCGTTCGGGCCGCCTTGCTGACGGATCGCAACCACCGAAGGCTCATCCAGCACGATGCCCATGTTGCGCGCATAGATCAGCGTATTGGCGGTACCCAGATCGATGGCCAGGTCGTTAGAGAAATAACTGCGTAAAAATCCAAACATGTATCGTCCTGATGCGCAACAATGGCGCGCTTAGCAATAGGGGTAAATTCCGTGTACCTGAGCCGGGTAGAAGGCACCTGCCGCTTCGAGGTATTAACCCGGCATTCTACCTTATAATTCGGTTGGAATTAGTCGACGGAAACTTCAAAAATGCGAGGCGAATACAGGCCAGATCGCGCGTTTTGACAAGTTTTTGCCAGAACAAGAACACATTTTGCATCCCATAGAATTCCCGCCTCAACAGCTTGTCCATATTCTTTTCAAATCACCATGTCACTCGACCTCTCCGACGTTAAGCGCCTTGCCAAGCTGGCCCAGCTGGACCTGCACGAAGATCAGGCCGCCAAGACCCTCGACAAGCTCAACGGCATCTTCGACCTGGTCGAGCAATTGCGCGCCGCCAATACCGCCGGCGTGGAGCCGCTCAGCCATCCGATCGCCGCACACCAGGACGACATCGCCCTGCGCCTGCGCGAGGATGCAGTGACCGAACCGAACCGCCGCGACGAATACCAGAAAGTCGCGCCCGCCACGCAGGACGGACTCTACCTCGTGCCGAAAGTCATTGGATAAAACAACCCCGGCAAGCGCTCCAACCCAGCCTCGACGGCAACACCGCCATGCATACCAAAACACTCAAAGAACTCTCCGCTTTGCTGCAGGCAAAGCAAGTCTCCGCCACTGAATTGGCAACGCTTTATCTCGATCGCATCCAAGGCAGCGACCTCAACGCCTTCCTGCATGTCGACCGCGAACTCACCTTGCGCCAGGCTGCCGAAGCCGACCGGCGCATTGCGAAAAATGACACCACGCCGCTGACCGGCATCCCGATCGCGCACAAGGACATTTTCGTTACCCGCGACTGGCGTTCGACCGCCGGTTCGAAGATGCTCGACGGCTACATCAGCCCCTTCGATGCTACTGTGGTGGAACAGTTCCGTACGGCAGGCATGGTAACGCTCGGAAAGTTGAATTGTGATGAATTCGCCATGGGTTCTTCCAACGAGAACTCGCATTTCGGCCCGGTAAGGAATCCCTGGGACAAAAAGGCAATTCCGGGCGGCTCGTCCGGCGGTTCGGCCGCCGCGGTCGCCGCGCGCCTGACGCCGGCCGCCACTGCCACCGACACCGGCGGCTCGATCCGCCAGCCGGCGTCGCTGTGCGGCGTCACCGGCATCAAGCCGACCTACGGCCGCGTCTCGCGTTTCGGCATGATCGCTTTTGCATCCTCGCTCGACCAAGGCGGCCCGATGGCGCAGACGGCCGAGGACTGCGCGCTGCTGCTCAATGCCATGACCGGCTTCGATCCGCGCGACTCCACCAGCCTTGAACGCCCGGCGGAAGACTTCGCGCGCGACCTCGACAAGCCCTTGCAAGGCTTGAAAATCGGCGTGCCGCGCGAATACTTCGGAGAAGGCTTGGCAGCCGATGTCGAACAGGCCGTGCGCGCCGCGCTCGCTGAATATGAAAAGCTGGGCGCCACGCTGGTTGACATCTCGCTGCCCAACACCAAGCTGTCGATCCCTGCCTACTACGTGATCGCGCCGGCGGAAGCATCGTCCAACCTGTCGCGCTTCGACGGTGTGCGCTACGGCCACCGCGCAAAGGAATACAAGGATCTCGGCGACATGTACCGCAAGTCGCGCGCCGAAGGTTTCGGTGACGAGGTGAAGCGCCGCATCCTGGTCGGCGCCTACGTGCTGTCGCATGGTTATTACGACGCCTACTATCTGCAGGCGCAAAAGGTGCGCCGCCTGATCGCGGACGACTTCAAGAATGCATTCAAGACCTGCGACGTGATCATGGGACCGGTATCGCCGACCGTGGCATGGGACCTCGGCGACAAGGCCGACGATCCGGTGGCGAACTATCTTGCCGATATCTTCACGCTGTCGACCAGTCTCGCCGGCCTGCCGGGCATGTCGATTCCCTGCGGCTTCGGCCAGGGTGAGAAGAACGGCAAGCGTCCGGTCGGCCTGCAGATCATCGGCAATTACTTCGGCGAAGCGAAACTGCTGAACGTCGCGCACCAGTACCAACGCGCGACCGATTGGCATCGCCGCGCACCGGAAGGTATCTGAACATGCGCCGGCTCGCCGCCCTGAATGCCATGTTGATGTGCGCAGCCGCCTCCGGCTTCGCGCAGCAGCTCGACGTGCATTTCTCGTGCAGCAGCCCGGGCGACGACCATGGCGACAAGGTGATCTACGCCGACAGCGGCGAGATGCATCTCAAGGGCGACCATATCGACGCCTTTCGCTGGGAGTCGTCGCTGTTTCGCAGCACGCACGGTTTCGACTGCAGCATCGATGACGGCGACCACCTGAAAGCCGAAGTGCGCGATGACAGCGGACGCGTGCAATGGCGCGTCATGCCGGAGGACGCGCTTGCGGCGCGCGTGGAACGCGGCTACCAATACCTCACCCGCCCGAACTGCACGATCCGCCTGGTGCGCGAAGGCGACACGCTCGAAATCGCACCGAGCTGTCCCGCGCTGTGCGGCTCGCGCCCCAATTTCACGCAGTTGTCGGTCAACCTGAAGACCGGCAAGTGCATGTACGAAGAGTAAGGAACAAGACTATGCAATGGGAAGTCGTTATCGGTCTGGAAACGCACGCGCAACTCTCGACCCAATCGAAAATCTTCAGCGGCGCCTCGACGACATTCGGCGCCGAGCCGAACACGCAAGCCTGCCCGGTAGACCTCGCCCTGCCCGGCGTGCTGCCGGTAATGAACAAGGGCGCGGTTGAACGCGCGATCCAGTTCGGCCTCGCCATCGGCGCCACCGTCGCGCCGCGTTCCATCTTCGCCCGCAAGAATTACTTCTATCCCGACCTGCCGAAGGGCTACCAGATCAGCCAGTATGAGATTCCGGTCGTTCAGGGCGGCACGATTTCCTTCGTGCTGGAGCGCGACGGCAAGGCCGAGATGAAGACCGTGCAACTGACGCGCGCCCACCTGGAAGAAGATGCCGGCAAGTCGCTGCACGAGGATTACCATGGCATGAGCGGCATCGACTTGAATCGTGCCGGCACGCCGCTGCTCGAAATCGTGACCGAGCCCGACATGCGCAGCGCCGCCGAAGCCGTCGCCTATGCGAAGGCCCTGCACTCGCTGGTGATGTGGCTGGGGATCTGCGACGGCAACATGCAGGAAGGTTCCTTCCGTTGCGACGCCAACGTGTCCGTGCGCCCGGTCGGCCAGAAGGAATTCGGCACCCGCTGCGAAATCAAGAACCTGAACTCCTTCCGCTTCCTCGAAGAAGCGATCAACTACGAAGTGCGCCGCCAGATCGAGCTGATCGAAGACGGCGGCACGGTAGTGCAGGAAACTCGCCTGTACGACCCCGACAAGAAGGAAACGCGCTCCATGCGCAGCAAGGAAGATGCGCAGGATTATCGCTACTTCCCCGACCCCGACCTGCCGCCGCTGATGATTGCGCAGGAATGGATCGATCGGGTGAAAGCCGCCATGCCCGAGTTGCCCGGCGCGATGCGCGAACGCTTCGTACGTGACTATGGCTTGCCCGAATACGACGCGGCGGTGCTGACGCAATCGAAGGCGATGGCTTCCTATTTCGAAGCGGTGGTTGGCAAGGCAAGCAAGGAGCAAGCCAAGCCTGCCGCCAACTGGATGATGGGCGACGTCGCTTCCACGCTGAACCGTGAAAGCGTGGACATTGCCGATGCGCCGGTGAAGCCGGCCCAGCTTGCCCTGCTGCTGCAGCGCATTGCCGACGGCACCATCTCCAACAAGATCGCCAAGGAAGTGTTCGGTGCCATGTGGGAAGCGAAATCCGACAAGGATGCAGTAGCCGACGACATCATCGAAGCCAAGGGCCTGAAGCAGATTTCGGATACCGGCGCGCTGGAAAAGATTGTCGACGAAGTGCTGGCGGCAAATGCGAAGTCGGTGGAGGAATACCGCTCCGGCAAGGAAAAGGCCTTCAACGCCATCATCGGCCAGGCGATGAAAGCCACCAAGGGCAAGGCCAACCCCGCGCAGCTGACCGAACTGCTGAAGAAGAAGCTGGCAGGCTGACCTGCCGCGTCACACCCGACCGGCGGAGAGGGCGCGCTACTTCTCCGCCATCAATTCCCTGAACCTCGCCAGGGTCGCATCGAACTTCGCGTTGATCTGCCCTATCTCCGCCTCGCGGTCGCTGATGGATTTGTGTGCCATCTCGACCGCCTGGTCCGCATCTTCAATGCGCTGCTTCACGCCTGCTGGCAACGGCGCGTTCTTCTGCTTGTAAATGTCGCCTGTCGCGTGTGCCTTGGCTTGCTGCTTTTCTGCATCGGCTAGCGCATTCCTGTCGCGCTTGATCTGTTCCTGCAGCGCTTCGACCGAACGCTTGCGTGCTGTCTCGATATCATTTTCGCTGCGATAACGCAGGCGAATCGCACGGTCCTCGCGCCGGCGATCCTCGGCTGCCGCGGCTTCCGCCTTGCGCTTTTCTTCCTCGATCTGCATCTGGCGCTTCTGCTCGGCAGTAGGGGGCGGTGGAATGTCGCGGCTGATCGTGCCGCTCTGGTTGAACTCGCGAATCGCGCGACCTGCGCATTCAGGAATGGGACGGTCGGATGTAAGCGTATGTCCCGCCCCATCCTTGCACATGTAGATTTTTTGCGCATGCAGTGCGGCATGCGCAAACAACAAGGGAAGCACGATGGCGGCTTTCAGTGCCGCGGCTTTGACCGTTGCGGCCTTGTCTTGATTTCCCATCGCACCTCCCAATGCGTTGCGGGTGAATCAGCTCACGCCATAGCGGCTCCGGTAGGCGGCTACGGCATCCTTGTATTTCGCCAGCTCCGCGTCGGCTCCCGCGGTTGAAATATATTCCAGCAAATCGTTCAGGTTGCCAATAGAGAGCACCGGCATGCCGTAGGTTTTCGTCACTTCCTGTACGGCGGAATGCTCCGACAGCGTGCCGTCCTTGCCCGATTTTTCCATGCGGTCGAGCGCGATCAGCACCGCGCACGGCGTGGCACCGGCGTGGCGGATCAGTTCGACCGATTCGCGCACCGAGGTGCCGGCAGAGATGACGTCGTCGATGATGACAACGCGGCCTTCCAGCTTGGCGCCGATCAGCGTGCCGCCCTCGCCGTGGTCCTTGGCTTCCTTGCGGTTGAAGGCGAAGGGCACGTTGCGGCCGCGATTGGCCAGCGCTACGGCGGTGGCGGATGCCAGCGTGATGCCCTTGTAGGCCGGGCCGAACAGCATGTCGAACTCGACGCCGGAATCCAGCAGCGTCTGCGCATAATAGTCGGCCAGCTTGCCGAGCACTGCGCCGTTGTTGAACAGCCCTGCATTGAAGAAGTAAGGTGAATTGCGTCCTGCCTTGGTGACGAATTCGCCGAATTTCAGCACGCCTGCATTGACGGCGAAGGCGATGAATTCCTGGCGTAGTTGGCTCAAGATGGTCCTCTTTGAATTTGCATGATTGACAAGGTGCGGCGATACGCCGGCCAAACCGCCATTCTACCGTTTGGGCGCACCGGACCCGATGAATCGGTTATGCTGATGCCCTGTTTTTTTCGCTCACCCGACCCTATGCTAAAGATCATTTCCGCCAACCTGAACGGCATCCGCTCCGCGGCAAAGAAAGGCTTTTTCGACTGGATGGCCAAGCAGGACGCCGACTTCGTCTGCGTGCAGGAACTCAAGGCGCAGGAAGCCGACATGACGCCGGATTTCCTCGCGCCCGCCGGCTACCTCGGCCACTTCCATTACGCCGAGAAGAAGGGTTATTCCGGCGTCGGCCTCTACACGCGGCACAAGCCGGATGCGGTGACGATCGGTTTCGGCTGCGAGGAATTCGATGCCGAAGGCCGCTACGTGCAATGCGACTTCGGCAAGCTGTCGGTGATCTCGGTCTACTGTCCGTCCGGCTCCTCCAGCGAGGAACGCCAGCAGGCAAAATTCCGCTTCATGGAAGTCTTCCTGCCCCACCTGCAGCAATTGCGTGCGAGCGGCCGCGAGGTGGTGGTGTGCGGCGACTGGAACATCGCGCACAAGGAAATCGATCTGAAGAACTGGAAAAGCAACCAGAAGAACAGCGGCTTCCTGCCGGAAGAACGCGCCTGGCTGACGCGCGTGCTGGACGAGGTAGGCTGGGTGGATGCCTACCGCCACATCCATCCCGATACCACGGGCGATGCCTATACGTGGTGGAGCAATCGCGGACAGGCGTGGGCCAACAATGTGGGTTGGCGTATCGACTATCACATGGCCACAGGAAACCTGGGGAAGTCGGCGCGCGCAGCTTCCATCCACAAGGCCTCGCGGTTCAGCGACCATGCGCCGCTGACCATCGAATACGATTTCAAGCTGTAACTGGTCACCGACATGCGCCGCTTGCCAGGCTGCGCGTGCCGGAACTGTCGCTGCCGGTCAGGGCTGGACGCGCGTCCAGCTGAACGGTCCGAATGCGCTTGCGCCATTGGCTGCATTCGCGCTCGGATCGACCGCCAGCTTGAGCCACTCCAGCGGCGATGTGCTGCCGTGGACGACGATGCGATGGAAGTTCGCAACATCGTAGCCGTTGGGCTGGTTAGCATAGGCATCATCGGTGCAGGCTGCCGTCTGGACACCCTGCCCGGTTTCCATCACGCAGGGCGAACCCGCCTTGAGCGGATTGTCCGAGCGATATACGTGCGAATCGCCGTTGATCAACAGGACCGGTTTGCCGAACGTTTTGGTATTGGCGGCAATGCGATCGATGAATTGCTTGTATTGCGCGATGTGGCTCGCAGTCTTGCCGTCGAGGTCCCACATGTCGGCCTGCAGCATGATGACCACCGCGCTGTCGGAGGCATCGTTTGCGCGCTTGAATGCGGTGTCGAGCCAGCGCAGGTCCGCCGCAGTGC
>DASVLM010000608.1:0-4909 GCA_036384875.1 Noviherbaspirillum sp. | reverse complement strand
GGAATTCGTTTACCGGGATTTTCAGGAGATGGTGGCGCCGGCCGACCGCGACAGTTTCCGGCTCGGCCAGCCCATCGTGCATCGCGGCCTGATTGCCAGTGCCGACGAGTTCATCAACAGCAGCGGGCGAATTGCGGAACTGAAGACTGCTTTCCCTGACTTGCTGGCGGTAGAGATGGAAGGCGCGGCTGTGGCGCAGGTGTGTTTTGAATTCGGCGTGCCGTTCGCCGTGGCGAGGACGATTTCCGACAATGCGAATGAAGATGCGCCGGTGGACTTCCTGCAATTCATCCAGCGCGTGGCGGCACGCTATGCATTCGGTATCGTCAGACAGCTCTGCAGCGAGTGGAAGGCTGCTTAAAAATTCAGCAAGGGCAGGTGGCGGCTATCCTTGGCCACGAGCAAGCCGCTCGCGGTACGGAACACCTTGGCCTTGCCCTGCTCCCATTTCACATCGACGAACACTTCATTGGTAACTTTCAGTACCTCGTTCAGGCGATTGTGACCATACATTACGCGGTAGCCGTTGCGTTCCTTTACCAAAAGAATCTCCGAATTCATGCCGATTGCCTCAAATGTTGCCTGAAGATCGGGTAAGTTAACGCAAAGGACCTAGGCAAACTTCCCATATACATGGGAATTTTCCTACCAGCTCTGTAAGAGTTTGTTTCAACGCAAACTTTATTTCCCGCTGGAATTCATTTCTTCATCAACTTGCTTCGCCTGCAACCGGTTGCGTGCCTGCAGCAGGTGGGTGCATTCGCTTTTTTCTCCGGGTCCGACATTGATGAGAGGGATCAGCGCAGCCGCTATCGGCGCCAGGGCGCCGAGCGCAATGGCACTGCCCGCCTTGGCGGCAACCACGCCCTTGTCTACCCCGACTTGCGGTTTCTTGAAGGTGCCGGACACATACAAGGGCGAGCGCAGGGAAATCAGTCTCAAGCCTTTGCTTTCCGGCTTGATCGCCAGTGCAAGCTGTTCCTTGGACAAATCGATATTGCCGTTGAGGTAGATCGTGGCTTCGTCGGTATCGATGACTGCCACTTTCGCGTGCATCACACCGTCGCGGACCATGAAGTCGTTGACTGCGCAATTGAGGTTGACCTGCCGGTCGCCGAACAACTGCATCGCCACGATGCTGCTGACGTTCAAACCCATCTCTTCGAGCAACAGCTTGCTGATCGTTCCCTGGTCGACCACGGCCTTGACTTCGCCATTGGCGGAGCCGAACAGCGTTGCGACGGAATTGCCGCTGGCGGTGAGAGAAGCATCGCCATTGATCTCACCAAGACTGGCGCGCATTTCGGCCACTGTCGGGAACAACTGCTTGAGCTTCAAGTGACGCGCAGTCAAGTGCATGTCTGCCTTCACCGGTTTTTTCCGGCCATCGAGCCGAATGTTGGAAACGAGCTTGCCACCCGCGATGCCGAATTTCAGTGGTGCCAGTGACAGTTCGCCGTCCTGCAGGCGAATACGGGTGACAAGATTATCGACAGGCAGCTGCTTCTCGCGCACGATTTTCTTGCCGGAGAATTGGACGTCGACATCGACGCTGGTCCAGCGCTCGGTACGAAAGTTTTCCACCGGCAGCACCTTGTCTGGCGGCTGCACCGTCTTCACACCGCGATTGGCCTTGCTCTGGGCAGAATCGGCGCCGATCAGCGGCGACAGGTCCTTGAAGTTGAGATAGTCGGATACCACTGTGCCTTCCAGTAGCGCGCGCGGCTTGTGCGCCACATAGCGCAGGGTGCCCGACAAGTCGCTGCCGCCTACCCTGCCGGTGAATTTTTCATACGTCCAGTTGCCGCCTTCCGTGTTCGGTTCGCCGACAAGGTGCCCTTCGGTCATGAAAGGCGGCGTATCGGGCAAAACCACGTTCGCCAGCGGGTACAGATTCGCCATGCTCGTACCCTCGATGCGCAGCCGCAGGTCGAGCGCAGCCAGCTTGCCCGGGTCGGTCAGCGTGCCGCGTGCACGGATGCTGGTCTTGCCGACATGGATATCTGCCTCGACCGGATACTGCGCGCGCTGCTTGCGCAACGACAGCACGCTGCCCGCCTTGCCGTTACCATCCACGCGTTCGCCGTTGAGCGTGCCGGCCAGCCGCCAGCCGAGGCGGTAATCCTTGCCGCCGTGCGAGCCGAGGGTATCGACATCGGCCCGCAATTCGGCATGCTTGATCGCGTCGTTCACGCGGATGCTGCCCTTGTTCAGCACCAGTTGCTGCAAGTCGAGCTGCCACGCCGATGGTTCATCCTTCTTCTTGAAGCTCCAGTTGTTGCGGCCGTCTTTCAAGCGTTCGAGCAAGAGTTGCGGGGCATCGAGCGCCAGCAAAGGAATGACGATTTTTTTCCCGAGCAGTGGCAGCGGATTGATTGAAAACGTCACCTGGTTTGCCCTCGCCATCACCGGTTCGCGCGCCCAGGAAGGATTGCCGATGACAACATCTTTCGCATTCAGGCGCGGCCACGGAATCCAGTTGCGCCAGCCGAGCGCTTCCTGCTGCGGCACATGCCAGTTCAGGCTGAGGTCGCCGTCGATGGCGAACTGCCGGCCGGTCGCGTCGCTGACGCGCTGGCTGATCCAGGGTTTGGCACGGTTCCAGTCGAAATTGAGCAGGACGGCAACGATAATGGCAATGATCGCCACCAGCGAAGCACCGCTCCAGAGAGTGATTTTCAAGGCGCGGGACATGCCGGTAAGACTTGCTGAACATGCAATGGTTCAAGATCGGCAGGCGCCGGAACCATGTAGACCGGTTAAGCTGCAGCCAGGCCGCCGCTAGCGGTTACTCAAATCGGGCGCGTTGCGGCGGCTGTCTTTTTCGCTTTCTTGCCGCCAGACCGTTGTGACTGCCATACCGGCACCGCGACCGCATGCGTTTGCATTGCCTGAGCGAGCCGGTCATTGGCAATGCCGCTGCCGATCATGCCGGGATATTGTTCCGGGTATTGAGAACTGCCGTCTGCATGCTGGCTTTCGCCGGCACGTTGCTCTGCGCGCTGCCGCAAATGTTCTTGCGCAGTCTTTTCTGACGTAAACAGCCAATCGATTCCTATCACTGCCAACACGGTATGCCACCAGGAGCAATCGCGCCGGGCAGCCTGACGCAAGGCAATTGCACCCAGTTCATAGTCGGAATGCGCTGCAGACGTCATTCGGATGACGTCCGTTCCATCGATGCGGATATCGTGCGGGTCGTATGCCGGCTCGATGTGCCGATGAAATACCGGTGCCGCTGCAAAAAGCGGAAGCGAAGGTTGAAATCCGACGCGGCCGATGCTTGCCCTGACTTGCAAGCCCTTGTGTTTTGCCAACTGCGTCGATTGTGCCGGTTCTGCCGCCGGCGAACACCCGGAAGGGTCTTGCTCGTGTGCGTGTTGCGAGTCCTGTTCGGCACGGCTGGGCGTTTGTTCGGACGAGTGTTCCATGGACGGTCTGCCTGGTTGTTTTCCTCCCTGTAGGTGGCGCGCCGTGGTTCCGTGGTTCCATGAAATTTTCAGCCAATGACAGATAGCGCGATCCGTTCCGAATCGCGCCATTCCGTTGTCCGGCTGTTACGAACCAAGCGTCATCAAGCTGGCATTGCCTCCGGCCGCCGTCGTATTCACGCATACCGCGCGTTCCGCCACCAGCCGCCACAAGGGGATGGCATCGGATTGTGCGGTGTCGACTATCGGCACCAGCGCTCCCTCGCGCGCTGCCAGCAGCGGGCCATAGTGCGGCATCTGCAGGTCATCGAGCAGCGCCAGGGCGAGCGGCTGGTGATCGAGCCTCTCGGGGGCAATGATACTGACGGCATCGCGCACTTCCAGAGGAATGCCCGATGGCAGCAAATTTACCTGTGGCGCTGCAATCACTGCAGTGTTGCCGGTAGAAAATACCGCGGCAAGCTGGTTGAGCAAGGTGCTTACGTTCGACGCTGCGCACAGAACCTTGCCGCGCGGCGCGAACGACAGCGTATTCCGCTCCCCGGTCGGTCCCGGCAGCACCAGCGAAGTATTGAGCAGCGAGTGGCGCGCATAAGCTTCCGCCAGTGCGGCGATCTGTTCATGTCCATGCAGGCCCGCCCATGCGAGCAAGGCTTGGAACGCCGGCCGCGCCGTGCTCTGGCGATGCGTGTGGATGGTATGCGCCCAGCGCTCGACGCTGGCATGTTGCTGCAAGCGCTTGAGATACAGCGGTCCGCCCGCTTTTGGGCCGGTGCCGGATTTTCCTTCGCCGCCGAAAGGCTGCACGCCGACCACTGCACCGACGATGTTGCGGTTGACGTAGATGTTGCCAACATGCGCACGCCCCACGATGAAGTCGATGGTTTCATCGATGCGCGAATGGACGCCGAGCGTCAAGCCGTAACCGGTGGCATTGATGGTGTCGATCAGTTGCGGCAATTCATCGCGCTTGTAGCGCACCACGTGCAGCACCGGACCGAACACTTCGCGCTGCAGCTCGGCGATGGATGCTATCTCCATCACCGTCGGCGGGACGAAGCAGCCATAATCGCATTCCGCAGGCAAAGGCAGCTGGAAGAAATCCTTCGCTTGCCGCTTCATGCGTTCGATATGCGCCAGCAGGCTGCGCTGCGCATCCTCGTCGATCACCGGACCGATATCGATAGCGAGTCGATCCGGGTTGCCGATGCGCAGTTCGTGCATCGCGCCCTTGAGCATCGTCATTGTGCGATCCGCGATATCGGCCTGCAGGCACAGCACGCGCAATGCGGAGCAGCGCTGGCCGGCACTGTCGAAGGCGGAAGCGAGCACATCCTGCACCACCTGTTCCGGCAAGGCGCTGGAATCGACGATCATCGCGTTCTGTCCACCGGTTTCGGCAATCAGCGGAATGTCGCGTCGCTCGTCGAGCCTGCGCCTGGCGAGTGTGCGATTGATAAGTTGCGCGACTTCAGTCG
>DASVLM010000607.1:0-4398 GCA_036384875.1 Noviherbaspirillum sp. | reverse complement strand
CCGCGACTTCATCCGCAACCGCTTCCTGCGGATTTTCCCGCTCTTCCTTACGGTGTTTTTCATCGCCGCCTCGATCGGCCGCGACAACTTCGCTCCGCAGGATGTGTTTTACATTCTGTTCTCGAATCTCGGTCATGCACCGACGTCGCAGTATTTCATCACGGGTGCGGCGTGGACGATTTCGCTGGAGTTCACCTTCTACCTGGTGTTTCCATTCCTGGCCCGGTTTGCGATCGAGATCGGGCCGCGCTACCTGCTGCAGCTGCTGGCGTTGCTGCTGTTCGTCAAGCTGGCAGCGTATGGCGTGAGCGAGCGCAGCACCCTCATGTTTTTCTCCACGCTGGTCGGCCGGTTCGACCAGTTCCTGATCGGCATGCTGACGGCTTTCGTCTACCGCGAATACGAGCCCTTCCTGAAGCGGCATGGTGGAAAACTGTTGCTGGCGGCCTGCGTGACGGTAGTGGTGAACAGTGCGCTGCAGGCACGCTACGGCAGCTTTTTTGCGCCTTCGCAGAAATCCTTCTTCTGGGTGACATGGTCGATGCAGGAAAGCCTGGGCTGGGCGTTTTTCATCGTTGCCTGGGTCGCCGCCGACCTGTCCAAGCCGAAATGGCTCGACAGGTTCCTGCAGCACGGCGGGGACATCAGCTTTTCCTTCTACCTCCTGCATGCGCTGGTGATTTACCTGGCCTATGAATGGCTGGCTTCGCTGGCAATCACGGGCAACCGGCACATCGATACCGCGCTGATGATGGCACTGGTCTATGGCGCGACCTGGGCGTTTGCGTCGCTCAGCTACGCCAGCATCGAGCAACCTTTCCTGCGGTTGCGGCACCGCTACGGTCAATAGCGCTTCGCCGGCATTGTGACAAAAGGCAAACCGGCCACGCGGCAACAGGCCGGTGCAGTAAAATAGCGGGTTGCGCGATTTGCCAAAGCAACAAGACAAAAGCTGGCCGTCCGCCTCCCGTTACCTCCTGATCCCTATGCGAATCCATTCCTTTCCTTCGCTCGACGCGACCACGCTCCCTGTCGGAGCCGGCCGATGATTTCGGGCGACATGCTTAGAGCCGTGCTCGCCTATCGCGGCTTCATCGCAGGCAGCGTCAAGCGGGAATTCCAGTTGAAGTACCGCAATTCCATCCTCGGCGCGGCATGGGCCGTGCTGAATCCGCTGGCAATGATCGTGGTCTATACCGTGGTCTTTGCGCAAGTCATGCGGGCCAGGCTGCCCGGCACCGATTCGAGCTTTGCGTACAGCATCTTCCTGTGCGGCGGCGTGCTGACCTGGGGCATGTTCAGCGAAATCACCGGGCGCGGGCAAACGGTATTCCTCGAATATGCCAACCTGATCAAGAAGATCAGCTTCCCGCGCATCTGCCTGCCCATCATCGTGGTGCTCAACTCGCTGGTGAACTTCGCCATCGTGTTCGGGTTGTTCACCATCTTTCTCATCATCAGCGGCAACTTTCCCGGCCTGCCCTTCCTCGCGCTCTTTCCGCTGCTGGCCGTCCAGGTCATCTTCTCGATCGGCCTGGCGACGGTGATCGGCATCCTGAACGTATTCTTCCGCGACGTCGGGCAATTCTTCGGCATCTTCCTGCAATTCTGGTTCTGGCTGACGCCTATCGTGTACCCGGTTTCGGCGCTGCCGGAACGCGTGCGCCAATTGATCGCATGGAATCCGATGACGCCCCTGGTGACCGCATACCAGGGCATTCTCGTCAACGCACAATGGCCGCAGTGGAAAACGCTGCTGCCGATCACGCTGCTCGGACTGGCGCTGTGCGCCCTGGGCATGCGTCTGTTCCGCAAGCACAGCGGAGAAATGGTGGATGAACTCTGATGGGCAGCATTCGCGTTTCCAATCTGGGCAAGGCTTACAAGCAGTATCCCGCTTCCTGGTCGCGCCTGGCGGAATGGCTCCTGCCCTTCCGCAAGCCGGATTACAAGTTGAAGTGGGTGTTGCAGGACATCAGTTTCCATGTCGATCCGGGTGAAGCCGTCGGCATCATCGGCATCAACGGCGCCGGCAAGAGCACGCTCCTCAAGCTCATCACCGGCACGGCGCAGCCGACCACCGGCAAGGTCGCCATCAACGGCCGGGTAGCAGCCATGCTGGAACTGGGCATGGGTTTTCATCCGGATTTCACCGGCCGCCAGAACGTATTCATGGCGGGCCAGCTGATCGGTCTCAACCAGCAGGAAATCACGGAACTGATGCCGGAGATCGAAGCGTTTGCGGAGATCGGCGACTATCTCGACCAGCCGGTGCGGGTGTATTCGAGCGGCATGCAGATGCGTCTGGCCTTCAGCGTGGCGACGGCGCGGCGGCCGGATGTGCTGATCGTCGACGAGGCGATGTCGGTGGGCGACGCCTACTTCCAGCATAAAAGCTTTGACCGCATCCGCGAATTCCGCAAGCAGGGAACGACGCTGCTGATCGTGTCGCATGACCGTGGCGCGATCCAGTCGATCTGCGACCGCGCGATCCTGCTGGATGCGGGCCGGCTGGCGAAGGAAGGCGCGCCGGAAGAGATCATGGACTTCTACAATGCGATGCTGGCCGAACGCGAGAATCGCACGGTGCGCCAGGACAAGCTGGCCGACGGCAAGGTGCAGACGGTCTCCGGCAGCGGCGAAGCGACGGTGACCGATATCGCACTGCTGGACGAGAAGGGCCAGCGCGTCGAAACGATCGACGTCGGCAGCACCGTCACGCTGGAGGTGAAGGTGGCGGTGCATGCACCCATCCCGCGCCTGGTGCTGGGCTACCAGATCAAGGATCGCCTCGGGCAGCCGATGTACGGCACCAACACGCACCTGAAGGAACTGCCGCTGGAAGACGTGCAGCCCGGCGAGGAAATCGTCTATCGCTTCCGCTTCCCTGCCAATCTCGGGCCGGGCAGCTATTCGGTGGCGACGGCGCTGGTCAGCACCGACACGCACCTGGTCAACAATTACGAATGGCGCGACCTGGCGCTGGTCTTCACGGTCATGAACATCAGCCACGCCCACTTCGTCGGCTGCGCCTGGCTCGATCCCCTGGTGGAAATTCAACGCACATGACATTCATCTCTTACGCCCAGAATTTCGAAGACATCATGCTCTGGCGTGCGCTCAAGCACGTGGAAAAGGGCTTTTACATCGATGTCGGCGCGAACGATCCGGTCATCGATTCCGTGACGATGGCGTTCTACGAGCGCGGCTGGCGCGGGATCAATATCGAGCCGATGCAGCAGTACTTCGACGCGCTGCGCGAGCAGCGGCCGGAAGATACCAACCTGGCGGTGGCGGTGGGCGATGCCGTGGGCGAGGTGACGTTCTACGATGTGCGCGACACGGGATTGTCGACCGCCGATGCGAGCGTCGCGCAGCAGTATGCGGCGAAGGGACATGACGTCGTCGAGCAGCACGTGCGCGTCACGACGCTGACGGACATCTGCAATGTGCATGCGCGCGACACCATCCATTTCATCAAGATCGACGTCGAAGGATTCGAAAAGCCGGTGCTGCTCGGGCTTGACCTGAAGCGCTGGCGGCCGTGGATTCTCGTCATCGAAGCCACGCGGCCGCAAAGCAGCGTCACCAACCACGAGGAGTGGGAAAGCCTGGTGACCGGTGCAGGATACAGGTTCGCGTATTTCGATGGACTGAATCGCTATTACGTCGCCGAGGAACACCCCGAGCTGATGGATGCCTTCAAGGCGCCGCCGAATGTATTCGACGATTTCATCCTGCGTTCCGGCCATGCCTGCAGCTATCCGCTGACCGAATTCCAGGAACGCACATCGCGCGCCGAAGCCAGGACAAGACAGGCGCAGGAGCAAACCCGTGCAGCGGAAAGCCGGGCGCACGCTGCGGAAGAGGCAACAAAGGCGGAACGCGCATTCAGGGAAAGCGAAACCGAGCGCGCGCGCCTCATCGAAGAACAACTGCACCGTACGAATGGTGTCTTGCACGATCTCTACAACAGCAATTCGTGGCGCGTGACAGCGCCGCTGCGCTCGTTCGTGCAAAAGCTCAGGACCGGCATCGCGTTTGCGCGCAGGACGCGCGCCGAAGTGCGCCACGCAGTCCGGAGCACGGCCGGCGCCGCCTTGCGCAGCACTGCTCCGCTGCTCAGGCGCAGCGCCCTTGCAAGAACGCTGGCGCTGCAACTGCAGAAACGATTCCCCGGCGTCTTCGCAAGAGTGATGCGGGTGCTGCGACCTTCCGTTTCACCCAATGCGCAGCTGCCCCAGGATGCGCATCTCATCGGCCTGCATGACAGCGCTGCAGACGGCCGCTTCAAGACCATGCTGCAGCGCGAACTGCAGCAACGCCAGAACAAGAAACTCTGAATCTCACCATGCGACTGATATTCGATCTCTATCCCTGCCAGACCGGATCCCGTCT
>DASVLM010000606.1:0-7175 GCA_036384875.1 Noviherbaspirillum sp. | reverse complement strand
CAATGCTTAAGTTAACAGCCTCTGCCCGCGATGCTGATTCGGCAGCGAAATTTTTACGGTGGACGCCGCACACATTGAAGTGTTGCAGATGTTCCCCGCCCCAAAACCCAAGCCCCCTCCCTGCTCCTGCACAAGTCCATGGCTGACGACGCGTGCGGCGTCAGAGCGCTGCGTCTGGTGGTTCGCCGGTGATTTCGTGCGCGATCCACTCCGACAGCGCGGTGATGGTGGCTGCCGGATTGGCGCCGAGCGCGGTCGGCATCAGCGAGCCGTCGGCCACGTAAAGATGGCTGTAGCCGAATACCTGGCCGCGCGTACCGGGCAAGGCGCTGACGACGCCCTTGTCGGCCGACTCGGCAAGCGCGCAACCGCCGAGCGGGTGCACCGTCACGTTGTTGTGGATGGGGAAAAGCCAGGTCGGCATCGGCAGGAAATGCTTGCCGCCGATGAACTTGGTGAAGCGCTCGCCGAGCTTGAGGATGGCGTTGTACAGCGGGCGATTGCTTTCCTGCGGCCAGTCGATGTCGAGCCAGCCGGACTTGTTCAGCTGCAGCGTGCCGTTGGCCTTGTCGAGCCCCATGCATAGCAGTACCGCGCTGTATTCGGAGAGGTCATGCGCGAACAGTTTCTGGAACAGGTGGCCGACGCTGCTGTTCTTGCGGCCGGGGTAAAAGCGGTCGAAGGCGTAGAGAAAGAGCTGCTTGCAGGACTGCCACAGTCTCTGGAAGGGGTTCATCATCGGCCCGAGTGCGGCAGCGGCCCAGCCGGCCTGGGTCGGGTAGCTTGCATCTTCCAGCAGGAAGGCCTGGCTGCGATCGAGGTTCTCGAAGAGATGATGGTCGGTGTATTGCGTGATGACCGGGCCGTAGGTCGAGTTCACTTCCTTCTTGCCGTCGAGCGCGAAGGAAAGGAAGTCGCCGTTGCCGGAAAAATTCCTGCCGAGGCGTTGCGAAATGCGCGGCAGCGTGCGGTGCACGTCGCGGCAGCGCAGCAGCAGTTCGGTGGTGCCGAGGGTGCCGGCGGAAACGACCACGCGCTGCGTCGTCACGCTGCTTTCTTCGCCGGTCTGCACGTCGCGGAACACGACGCGATAGCCGTGGCGGCCATCGGCTTGCGGGTCGTCGTTCAGCGACGCGTCGAGCGGCACGATGCGCTGGACCATCGCCTGCGTCCGCACCTGCATCTGGTAACGGTGCTCCGCCACGTGCAGGTAATTGCGGTCGAGCGAATTCTTCGCCTGCACATTGCAGCCGATGTCGCATTCGCCGCAGTAGGTGCAGGAAGTCTGCAGCGCGCCGTAGCGATTCGGCTCCTGCACGCCGAGCGGCGTCGGCTGGCTGCTGCCCTTGTAGCTGTAATCGTTGCCGAAGTAGACGCAGATGTCGGCCAGCTTCGTCGGCAGCTTTGCTTCCTGCGCGAACTTCTGGAATTCCACGGTGCGCTGGATGTAGCGACGGTCTTCCTTGTCGACCCACGGCGGCACAGGACGCGCGCCGAGCACTTGCTGGGCAACGTGGTAATAGGGTTCGAGCACGCTGCGGCGCAGCGTGCTCGGCCAGTTCTGTTCGAACACTGCTTCCGGCGGGCGCAGGAAGACGTTGGCATAGATTTGCGAGCCGCCGCCGAACACGGCGGAAGTGACGGTGTCGATCTTGTCGAAGTGACGGATATCGAACATGCCGGCAAGATGACCGCGCTTTTCCTTGCGGCTTCGCACCGCATGCGGACGACGCGCGGCGTCGCCTTGCGGGCACCAGAGGTTGTCGGCGAGATCGTGCGGGCTGCGCGGATAGGCACCGAGCGGGAAAGCGCGACCACGTTCGAGCAGAAGCACCTTTCCCGGCCATTTCTTCGACAGGCGCGCACTCATCACCGAGCCGCCGAAACCGCTGCCGATGATGACAGCTTCATGTTGCAACGTCGTTTCCAATGATTCCTCCCCGACGACATGAATTCATGCGTACATTTGTAAAGCAGTACGTACATGTTTTGTCGAGCAAGACCGGAGCTTCGTTGTGTTGGTGTACAGCAACAGCTTTGCCGACAGAGCCGGATCATATTTGATTTTTCTCAACACATGGAATTTTTTTAACGGTGCTCAAATTGCACGTCCGCAGAGCATGAAAGCCTGTTAGGATTTCGCTGTTTCACCAATGAAACTTTTCCCTGCTCGGGTTCCAGCCTGATGACAGCTTTCCTGCGCCTATCACGCCGATTTCTTTTCGCCGCACTTTTGTGCCTCTCTTTCGCGCCGCATGCCGGCGCAGCATTGCTTGAACTTGGCGACGACGCGGCGAAGGAAATCAATCTCACGCGCTACTGGGATGTGCTGGAAGATGTCCCGCGCTCCTACAAGCTGGCCGATGTCTTCAACAGCGGGCTGGTGAATCGCTTCCATCCGGCCAAGGCAACTGCGGGGCGTGCGCGCCAGGCGGACTCGGTCAATTTCGGCATGTCGCAATCGGCAGCTTGGCTGCGGGTAACGATACGCAATACCGGTCCGCTGGCAATCGAACGCTGGCTGGAGATCGCGTATCCGCAACTCGACGTGGTCGAACTGCATGTCCCGTATGGAAACGGGTATGTGAAGATGAAAGCGGGAGATTCGCGCCCGTTTTCCGAGCGCCCGATCCAGCACCGGCATTTCGTTTTCCCGCTGCGCATCGAACCCGGCAGCGAGTCCACGTACTACTTGCGTGTCGTCTCCGACAGTTCGCGCGACGTGCCGGCCACGCTGTGGGAACCGCAAGCATTCCAGAACGAAAGCCTGACACAGTACATCGGCCAGGCACTCTACTTCGGCATGCTGGTCGCACTCGGGCTCTACAACCTGCTGCTGTTCGTTGCGCTGCGCGCGAAGTCGCTTTTCTACTATGTGCTGTTTACGGCCACCAGCGGTCTCGCATTGCTGAGTTTAAGCGGCATCGCGTTCCAGTACCTGTGGCCGGGCTTGCCGGGATGGGCCAATATTTCCGGCATGGTGTGCTTCGCACTCAACGGCCTGATGCTGCTGCTGTTCCAGCGCAGCCTGCTCGATACGAAGAAGGTCGTGCCGACGCTGGACCGCATCATGCTCGGTTTCATCGTCCTCAATATGCTGCAGGTCGCCGGCCTCGCCTGGTCGCTTGCGAAGACCATCCAGATCGCCATTGCCATCGATGCGCTCAACATGCTGCTTGCCGCCGTGGTCGGCATTGCCTGCCTGCGGCGCGGCCAGCGCCCGGCGCGCTATTTCCTGATCGCCTTCAGCTGCCTGGTGATCGCCGGCATCCTGACTGCGTTGCGCAGCTTCGGGCTGCTGCCGACCAACTTCGTCACGGTGCATGGTTTGCAGATCGGCTCGGCGATGGAAATGTTGCTGCTGTCGCTGGCGCTGGCCGACCGCTTCAACCAGGTGCGGCGGGAAAAGGAAGCCACGCAGCAGCAACTGGTGGATAGCCTGAAGCGCTCCGAACGCGAGCTGGAGCAGCGCGTGCATGTCCGCACCGAAGAACTGTCGCGTGCCAACGCCGACCTGCGCGCGCACGAGAAGGCGCTCGAAGCGGCCAAGGAAGTGGCGGAGGAAGCCTCGCGCATGAAGTCGGCCTTCCTCGCCAACATGAGCCACGAAATCCGCACGCCGATGAACGCGGTGATCGGCATGGCCTACCTCGCGCTGCGCACCGAGCTCAGCGGCAGGCAGCGCGACTATGTCGAAAAAATTCATCGCGCGGCAATCTCGCTGCTCGGCATCATCAACGACATCCTCGATTTCTCCAAAATCGAAGCCGGCAAGCTGGACATCGAGCACACCGCGTTTTCGTTGCATGACGTGCTCTCCAACGTCAACACCGTTACCAGCCAGAAGGCGCACGAGAAGGGTTTGCGCTACGCCTTCGATGTGGCCGACGACGTGCCGGTGCAGCTGGTCGGCGATCCGCTACGGCTGGGGCAGGTACTGATCAACCTCATCAGCAATGCGGTCAAGTTCACGCCGCAGGGCGAGGTAAAGCTGCGTTGCCGCGCGCGGCGCATCGACGCCTGCAACGCCGAATTGCAATTCGAAGTCGAAGATACCGGCATCGGCATGACGGAAGAACAGCAGGGCAAGCTGTTCCATGCCTTCACCCAGGCCGACGGGTCTACCACGCGCAAGTATGGCGGCACCGGCCTCGGTCTGGCGATCAGCAAGCGCCTGGTGGAAATGATGGGCGGCGGCATGACGCTCAAAAGCGCGCCGGGCGCCGGTTCCACCTTCGGCTTTACCGTGCGCTACGGCATCGGTGTGGCGAATCGCGCCCAGTTGCCCACGCTGCCAGAGCGCCTGCTCGGCTGTCGGGTGCTGGTGGTGGACGACAACCTTGCCGCGCGCGAAATCCTGGTGCAGCTTGTCGAAAGCCTGCAATTGCAGGCGTACGCAGTGCCCGGCGCCGACGACGCGCTGGAGGTCATCCGCGAGACCGACGAAAGCGAACCCTACGACCTCGTCCTCGCCGACCTCGGCATGCCCGGCATGAACGGCCTCGAACTGGCTTCCGCCATTACCGGCGCAGGATTGAAGAACACACCGAAGGTCATCATCGTCACCGCCTTCGGGCGCGACGACGTGATCCGGCAAGCCGAACACGCACCGGTGCGCGCCGTGCTCTTCAAGCCGGTCGACCAGTCGCTGCTGCACGACACGCTGGTCAATGTGCTGGCACAGGAAGCCGGCATGCGCGCGACGCCCTCGCCGCTGAAGCCGCCGCGCTTCGACGGCCGGCGCGTACTGCTGGTGGAGGACAATGAAGTGAACCAGCAGATCGCCCGCGAAATGCTGCATGCGACCGGGCTGCAGGTAGATATCGCCGGCAACGGACGTGTTGCGATTGAATGCTTGAATGCCGCCGGCCCCGACGTCTACGATCTCGTGCTGATGGATATCCAGATGCCCGAACTGGGCGGCCATGCGGCAACACACCTCATCCGCGCCAATGAACAGTTCGACGAGCTGGCCATCATTGCGATGACCGCGCATGCCACTGCGGATGAGCGGGAAGAATGCCTGAAGAGCGGCATGCAGGACCACATCAGCAAACCGATCGACCCGCAGGAGTTCTACCAGACGCTCTCGCGCTGGATCAAGCCGGCCGAACGACCCGAACAACCTGCACTAGCCGAGGCCGCACAGGAGCGCACGCTCGAACCGCCGAAGAGCGAGCCGGCGGCGATCTCGATCCCCGGCTTTGCGACCGAGGAAACGCTGGAACGGCTGGCCGGCGACGTCGACCTCTACCACCGCGTGCTGGAGTTGCTGCTGCCCGGGCTGGAAGCATCGATCGGGCAATTCGATGCCGCGCGCGAGAGCAATGACCGGACAGGCATGAAGTCGGTTGCGCACAGCATGCGCGGCATGTCGGCCAATGTCGGTGCAGTGGCGCTGTCGCGCCTTGCAACGGAAGTCGAGACGGCGCTCGGCACAGGCACAGCTAGCGAAGGCCAGCTGGAACAATTCCGTGCCAAGGCCGAAGAAACGCGCGTGCTGGTGGAGCAGGCGCTGGCGAAAAGAAAACTCGCGGCCTGACTGCCCCGACCGTTCTCACTGCCCTGACCGTCTTTCGCGGCGCGTGATTTCAACACATCGCGGGGCTCCAGGCTCTCCGTTGGCCAGTATTCCGACGCCTTGTAGTACTCGTCCATTGCCGGCGCGCCCGGCGGCAGCACGACGCAAGGCTGCGCCGGCGGCTATTGCCTTGCAGCCTGCCGCAAGCGCGCAATGCGCGCTTCGCTGCCCGGATGGGTGGACATGTAGTCGGACGCGCGGCGCAACCAATGCGGCACCTTCGACTGCGGCATGTGCTGGTGCCGCGCCTCCAGGGATTCGAACAGATCGGCCAACGGCGCCGGTGAAATGCCTTTTTGTGCAAGCAGGCCGATCGCATAGCCATCCGCTTCGGATTCCATCGCACGCGAATATTCGAGCTGCAGCAGCATCGTCGGGGCACCCGCCGCCACTGCACTGAAATCGCCGAACAGCGCCCACGACAAGGCTCCGGTGATGGAACCCTGCATCACCCTGCGCATTGCGTGGCGTCCTTGCACATGGCCAATTTCGTGGGCCAGCACGCCAGCCAGCTGATCCGCCGGTTCGCCGGTCAACTCATTCTTTTTCCCGACGATCTGGTAGACCAGCGCATCGGTCACGACAATGGTTCCGTTCGGCAGCGCGAAGGCGTTCGGCCCGACCAGCGGTGCATTGCGGAACTCCAGCTTGAGCGGCATGCGCGCGTCGGCCGGCGCCAGGGTGGCGAAGATGGCCTGCGCTTCCTGCTGCCGCTCCCCGGCGAGCGTGCTCGGCATGAACAATTTATTGTCCAATCCGGCCAACGCCTCGTCTCCCAGCTTTTGTTCCCATGCCATCGGCACGTGCGAGGCCAGCCGGTCGGCTGCCCACGGTATGCCCTGGAAGTAGGCGAACAGCAGGATCAGCACCATGCCCATGGCAGCCAGCAGCACGCCCCACCATTGGTCCTGGCACCGCTGGACGAGCGATTTGCGGTAAGGCATGTGTTTCAGCAGGCGGCGGCGGGCATCGGATTCACCCACTTCGCAGCGCGATCCGTCGGCGAATTCGACGATGCACGGCGCATCGGCGAACGGTTCGCGCAAGCGTGCTGCACGGCGATGGAAACGTTTGATGAATTCAGGCGCAATAACGTCGATCACGCCACGCCCGAAGTTGAGGTCGACGCGATGCAGCTTGCCGTCGCGTCCGTTGAAATAGGTAGCCGGGATCATGTCGGACTCTTACCAGGAAAGATCGAAGCCGAAGAAATCGGCGGCGCTGTCGCCGCTGGTGCCTGCGGCATGACTGCCTTCGCCGGCAGTGATGCGTTCGAAGGCGAAGTCGCCCTGTATCGTCACCGCATCGAGCCGGTAGCGATAGGCGCGCACGACGGCAAAAGGACGGTACAGCCCCAGCGTCAGCAAGGTCAGTACGGCATTGACCGCTTGCAGCTTCATGTAACCCCAGGGCTTGATCTCGGAAGCGATCTGCACATGCGGGAACGAAGTGTTGGACCAGACGAGGTTGGCGATCCTCGCCTGCAGATAGGGTCCGGCGAACAGGTAAAACAGGCCGCCGACCGCCAGCAGCACGAAGACGACGAGCACTGTAACCCAGACGCCTTTTGCACCGACGGCCGGCAAGACCACCG
>DASVLM010000605.1:0-4098 GCA_036384875.1 Noviherbaspirillum sp. | reverse complement strand
ATACGGCTTCGGCTTGGGCTTCGCGGTGCGCACCGCTTCAGGCGGTGCCTTCATGCCCGGCAGCGTGGGCGACTTCACCTGGAGCGGCCTGGCAGGCACCTATTTCTGGATCGACCCGCAGGAAGACCTGTACGCCATCCTTCTCATGCAGGCGCCGGAACAGCGCAATTATTACCGGCAACTGTTCCGCAACCTTGTCTACGGCGCCATCGAATGAGGCTTATTTCCCGTCGGAGCCGGCATCGCTGCCGTCATTTCCGACGGCACGCCGCGGGCATTCCACTGCAACGGCTTCGCGGATGATCTGCGCCAGCCGCAGCACGCCCGGCCCGGCGGCATCCGGGTCGGCCAGCACGAGGTAAAGCTCCACGAAGCGCTCGCCGCCGTCACGCAGCGGCAAGGGCTTGAGCGAACCTTCACGCAATTCGTTGCGGATTTTTTCTTCCGGGAACCAGGCAAATCCATAGCCGGAACGTACCGCTTCAATCGACGTGGCACTGTGGCTAACCGTCCAACGCTGGCTCGCATCCACGCTGAGGATATTGGTCGTGCGCTTGCTCCCCGATTCGCGAATGACAATGTGGCGTTGCGCCTTCAGGTCTTCCAGCGTGAGCGGCCGGCCCAGCAGATGCAGCGGATGCTCCGGGTTGGCCACCGCAACGCTGCGCAGCCGGATCAGCGGCGTGCCGAGAAATCCTGGCGGAATCTGCGTTACGATGGCCATGTCGGCCTGTCCCAGCAGCAGCGCTTCGGAAGTGCCGCTCATGACGGACTCGATCAGCTCGACGCGGGTATGCGGGCTTTCCTGCCCGAGCTTGGCGAGGCAGTCGAGCAGTAGCCAGGTCGGGAACAGGATTTCCATCGCCACCCGGATTTCCGCCTCCCAGCCGGCTGACAATCGCTTTGCGGCGCGTTCCAGCGACCGCGATTCTTCCAGCAAGGCCTTGGCACGGCGATACAGGAACTGGCCTGTCGGGGTCAGCACCGCCTTGCGTCCCTGCATCTCGAACGCCTTCACGTCCAGCAGCGATTCGATCTTCTGCACCGCATACGTCACCGAAGACTGGCTCTTGTGCAGCACTTCCGCTGCCTGGGCGTAGCCGCCGGTGTCCACAACCGTGATCAAGGTGCGCCACTGTTCCAGCGTGATGTAATTCAGATCATTCATTTATCTAATAGATAGATATTTACGCGCTAATTATTCTACTTTTTTATCGACTCAGTAAATAGTTTAATGCTCCTACCAGCTAATCAAAAGGAGCGAACAATGAAAACCCTGCTACAACTCAATTCCAGCCTGTTTGCCGCCAACGGCCAGTCCAGCCAACTTTCCGACCGTTTCGTCGCCGCCTGGCAGGATGCCAACCCGGACGCTCAGGTCGTTGTGCGCGACCTGGCAAAGAACCCGGTGCCGCATCTCGACGGCGAACGCTTCGGCGCTTTCCTGTCCAAGCCGGAAGACCGCACCGCGCAGCAGCAGACGGTGGTCGATTTCTCCGACGCGCTGATCGAAGAACTGCGCAACGCCGATACCGTCGTGCTCGGTTTGCCAATGTACAACTTCGGCATTCCGTCGCAACTGAAGGCATACTTCGACCATATCGCCCGCGCCGGCGTCACCTTCCGCTACACGGAAAATGGCCCGGTCGGACTGCTGACGGGCAAGAAGGTGTACGTCATCGCGACCCGTGGCGGCAAGTATGCAGGCACGCCGCGCGATTCGCAGACGGCTTACGTGCGCGACTTCCTCGCCTTCATCGGTATCACCGACGTGGAATTCGTGTACGCCGAGGGGCTTAACATGGGCGCGGACAGCAAGGATGCCGCGCTGGCAAACGCAGATACCGTTATCCGCCACCTCGCGGCTCCGCTGCGGCAAGCGGCATAAACAAGACGAAGGAAGAGCATCATGGAAACGACAGTACAGACGAGGACCTTGCAACGCATCATCGAGTCGGTGGCGACTTCGGACGGCGCGGGCGTCAAGCTGCGCCGCAGCCTGGGACGCGGCCAGGGCACGCGCCTCGACCCGTTCCTGATGCTCGACGAGTTTTCCTCCGATAATCCGGGCGATTACATTGCCGGTTTCCCGGCGCACCCGCACCGCGGCTTCGAGACGGTGACTTACATGCTCGACGGCCACATGCGCCACGAAGACCACCTGGGCAACCAGGGCGACCTGAAGGGCGGCGGCGTGCAATGGATGACGGCCGGGCGCGGCATCATCCATTCCGAGATGCCGCAGCAGGAAGAAGGACGTATGCGCGGCTTCCAGCTGTGGATCAACCTGCCGGCGAAGGAAAAGATGAAGCCGGCCGGCTACCGCGATATCCAGCCGGAATTCATCCCGGTGGCGCAGCTTGCCGGCGGCGGAACAGTGAAGGTGATCGCAGGCGTGCTTGAAACCGACGGTGCGAACGTGGCCGGGCCGATCCAGGGTCTGTCGACCGATCCGCTGTATTTCGATGTCGAACTGCCTGCCGGTGCAGTGTTCGAGCATCCGGTAAAGGCGGACTACAACGTCTTCCTTTATCCGTACGAGGGAAGCCTGCTGGTGGGCTCGCAGGATGCGCCGCGCAAACTTAAATCGCAGCATGCAGGCGTGCTCTCGCCCGGCGAACGTTTCGAGGTGAGGTCGGAGGAGGGCGCGCGTTTCCTGGTGCTGGCCGGGCGTCCGCTGCATGAGCCGATTGCGCAGTATGGCCCGTTCGTCATGAACACGGTGGATGAGATCGAGCAGGCGATCAACGACTATCAGGCCGGCAAGTTCTCCGAGCCGGTCCAGGTTTTGTAACGAACGCAAAACTTTCCCGTCCGCTAGAATGAGTGCTGCCCTTCACCCAGCAGCACTCATTCAGGATTCTTGTTCATGTCTTCCACGGATGTCGCCGCCGCCCCGGCGGTCTCACCCATTCCCGCTGCTGCCGTTCCGCTCCTTTCTCTCGCTGCGTTCGGCAGCGGCGTTTCGCTGCGCGTGACCGATCCGTTGCTGCCGCATCTCGCTACCCAGTTCGACGTCTCGCTGGGCGAAGCCTCGCATGTGATCACTTTCTTTTCGATGGCGTACGGCCTGTCGCAGCTCTTCTTCGGGCCGGTGGGCGATCGATACGGCAAGTACTTCGTGATTGGTTGCGGCAGCCTGGCGTGCGCCATCACCGCTGCGCTGTGCGGTATGGCGCCGAGTTTCGGCATGCTGCTGTTCGCGCGCTTGCTCGCGGGGGCGACGGCGGCATCCATCATTCCGCTGTCCATGGCATGGATCGGCGATGTCGTGCCCTACGACCAGCGGCAGCCGGTGCTGGCGCGCTTCCTCATCGGGCAGATCCTGGGGTTGTCCGCCGGCGTCCTCGCGGGCGGTTACGCAGCCGACCATCACAACTGGCGGTTGCCATTTGCGGGTATTTCATTGGTCTTCGTTGCCGTCGGCGCTGCGCTCTTGATGTTGAACAGGCGCCTGCCGCCGCACGCACGGGTGACGCACAAGACAGAGGGTGGGCATGTCGGGCGCATGGTGTCGGAATTCCGGCAGGTGCTGGCGCGGCCGTGGGCGCGGCTGGTGCTGGCAACAGTCTTCCTCGAAGGCGCCTTCCTGTACGGCGCCTTTGCATTCATTGCTTCGCATGTGCACCAGGTATTCGGCGTCTCGCTCACCACGGCGGGTGCGCTCGTGATGCTGTTCGGTCTCGGCGGATTCGTGTTCGCGATGGCTTCCGCCCGCCTGGTTAACTGGCTGCGTGAAACGGGACTATCGGCATGGGGCGGGCTCTTCGTTGCCGGGGCGCTGGTCGCGACCGGTCTGGCACCGGCGTGGTGGTGGGCAATACCCGGATGCTTTGCCGCCGGGCTCGGCTTTTACATGTTGCACAACACGCTGCAGATCAATGCCACGCAAATGGCGCCGGAGCGTCGCGGCGCAGCTGTCTCGGCCTTCGCATCCTGCTTTTTCCTTGGTCAGTCGGTCGGCGTCGGCCTGGCCGGCATGATGGTGGAGCGCGTCGGCACGCCGGTCGTGATTGCCGTCGGCGGTGCCGGCGTGCTGGTGCTTGCCTTGAACTTCAGCCGCATGTTGAAGCAGAAGACTTCAGCGCAAGCGCGCGG
>DASVLM010000604.1:0-5447 GCA_036384875.1 Noviherbaspirillum sp. | reverse complement strand
CATGAACTTGCCTCGGAGAGGTCGAGCAGTTGCAACGTTCTGTTGTCCGGCAGAAGCTGCATCAGTTCGGAGGAATAGCCGGCAACGAACGCGACCAGCAGCATCGATACGCAGAGGATGAGCAGCCTGTGCCTGGCATTCAGGATTTCAATCAAGGCAATGCCAAGCAGAGTTGCCACGAACTCGCTGCGCGATCCGTTGACAAACAGTGCCGCCACAGAAAGGGTATAGATGACGATTCGCAACGGCACCGCCTTCACGAAGGGAATCAGGATCAACACCGTCACGAAATAGGATCGCCCAAAGCCTTGATAGGTGGCGACGTAATCCTGGTTGACCGAGTCTTCCTGTTCACGCAGGTAGAAAAAGCCATCGCTCGACAGATTGAAGATGATGACGGTCATGACGATCCAGCATGCCAGCGCACTCCACCAGAAGCGCTTCGAGCGGAAATCCGTCAGCTTGAAGATGATGAAGATCACCGCAAAGTGGAGAATGGAGATGAAGTGGGAACTCACGACTTCTCCGTCGGCGTTGAGGAAGATCGAATTGATCGATACGAGCAGCAGAAAGTAGACAAGGAACGCAAGGAATGCCTGGTCGATGCCGGTGAACAGTGCCTTGTCCCTGTGTATTCCCGACACATAACCAAGAAAGAGCAATGGGGCAAGCGCCAGCGAGACCGGCGAGAAGTACCCTCCCAGCACGGGAGGAACGAGCTGGAGCGCCAATGCCGTATGGTAGAAAAAGAAAAAGGGAAACAGCATCAGGAAGGACAGGCTTGCCAATGTTGAGTTGGGCATCTCGACACTCCCTGCTTCTCGTATCAGCCGCGGGATTCGTTCCCGGTTCCAAAAATTCACTTGGTGATTTCAAGGTAGAGATAACGCGCCTGCTTATCTTCCAGATACGAGTTATGCCATAGCAAGGTGAAGTTGCCCTTTACTGTCTTGGCGGCTTTCTTCAGCTTCTCCATTTCCGCAAACGCCTCCTCGGTGAATCCATAGCCCATGTAATCGATCACCGAGCGATCCATGCAGATGAGCGGTCGCTGTTTCAACGGCAGGCTTTTCCGTGCATGGATGTCGTACATGGAATATTCGCGGCAGGTGCCGCATCTGAATCCGGCACGGTCTGCATAGGAAAGGGTGCTGTCGTATTGAAGGCCGGCTGCATGCCAGATGGCGGGAGTTCTCGTCGACCACCGCAAATAATGATTGCGTCCTCCTGCCAGCGGCTGCTTGATGCCCGCCTGCGACATCGTGTCGCGCAGTCTTGTCACTGCGGAAACCGTTGTCCGTTCGCTTTCATAAGCCAGGTATCCGGGATGAACGCCGATCTCGTGCCGGCGAGCGGCAATTCTCTTGAGCATGGCGACCACGGCCGGTTCTGCGATCGAGCTGTGGCCGTCAAAGGCGCCATTGGTGATCTCGGGGATGAAATTGAACAGGACACGGTTGCCGGCTGTTTCATTGACATCCATGATCCAGTCGACCGTGAAGTAGTAAGGGTCGTGCCTGAAGTCGCCATTTCGGCCGGCGACATAATTCCGCAACGGCTTCGACAGTCCCGCGAACCTGCGATGTCGTATCGTGTTGACCATGGTGGCGCGCATCATCCTGGCGAAGGAAATGGCGCTCGGGTGATACGGAAAATCCACGTCGCAGCTGACCACGGTCTTGTATTCGTGCCGCCGCCGCTTGAGCCGAGGCCAGAGCCGCTTCATCGCCCACCACAGGATTTCCACATACTCGTCGACGATCGGCCGGTCAAGAAAGCCTTCCCGGCATGCCAGGCTAGCCTTTGCGGGAAAGCGTCCGTGTTTGTCCCTTTGCTTGCTCACCGCCTCCTCATACCGCGACAGCATGAAAAAGGCAGAGCCAAAGACATCGAGTTCGAGGACAGCGGTGCGATGCCGGACATGCAATCCGGCGCCACCGAAAATCACCGGAATGGAAGGCTTGAGCAGCCCATGTTCCATGCCGCTGCCCCTCAAGTCCCATTGCTGCAGCGGCTCCGCCGGCAGCGTTTGCTCACCCAACCAGTCCGTTTCGGCGCGCGGGAAAAACGTGTCGTTCAGTTCCAGCGTATTTCCATCGGCCGATATTCGCACAACGTCCTGATTGCCGAACCGGAGTTCGTAATCGATGCCCAGGAATTCGTGCAGCACGACCGAACAAATCCATTGCCGCTCACTGCGGCAGTTGTCCGGACACGATACGAAAAACCTCACCTCCCCGCCTGGCCTGATTCCAAGATCGGATTCAGTACCCAGGTTTCGTTCATAAGAAGCGTGCATACAGGTTGAACCGATACTTTCTCGAATTCATATGTGATGTGTTCAGGGACATCGAATACCTGTCCGGGCAATGCCAAGTCTCAAGCGGTACGGCCGGGAAGCGAAGAAAACGCTATCAATCAGCATAGCGGACAACCCGAAAAATACAGGTAGCGATTTTCGATGACGACGGCCCGGCAAGCGGCCTTCGCATCGAATTTTTCCAACGGCTTGTCGATAAGAAAAGGTTCCGCCTCGCGCCTGCTGCAGGATTCCCCCTCCCGCCTTTGCAAAGCGACATTGTTCGCTTCGCCATTCCGTTACATCGTGCAACAAATCACTTTCCGCCCATCAAATTCTTCAAGGAACTCTTTCTGTAGCTCAACGCTCCTATGAGCCGTAGTTGTTACAAGGCACGCTTAGTTGCCATTTCATAGGGAGAGCCATGTTGAATTATTGCAAGCTTCATTCATTCTCAATTTCTGCACTGTGCTGCGCGTCTGCGGCCGTACTGCTGACCGCGTGCGGTGGCGGCGGCAGTGATGGTAGCCAGACAGTTGCTGCGGATGGACAAACCGCCACTGCGGACACTTCGGTCTCTGCCGGAGCAGACACCAGCGAAGTTCTTGCCGGATACCGCTGGTGGAAGGGGGGTAAAGCTCCTGCTCCTGCTCCTGCTCCTGCTCCTGCTCCTGCACCTGCTCCGGCGCCTTCCAACACGTACACCGGATCCATCAATCTTTACGTTGCCACCACGGGCTCGGACTCCAACCCGGGTACGCAAGCCGCTCCCTTCCGCACCATTCAGAAGGCATCCAGCGTGGCGACGCCGGGAACCGTGGTCCACGTTGCGCCCGGTACTTATGCAGGCACCTTCACCACCAGCACCAGCGGAACGTCGAGCGCGAATATCGTCTATGTCTCGGACACGAAGTGGGGCGCCAAACTCATTCCGTCGTCGACCAGCGGTTCAACCGCATGGACCCAATCCGGCAACTATGTCATTGTCGATGGCTTCGATGTGGACGGCCAGTCCACCGGATGGCGCATGGGCATCTATGCAACCGGCAGCCATGTCTCGGTCAGGAATACGCATGTCCACAACATCGGCAATCAGGTGGCATGCGATAACAACGGCGGCGCCGGCATCGAACTGGATGGATATTTCGGCGGCTCATTCCAGGACGCCACAGGCAATGTCGTGGACCACATCGGCCCGCCGAACTGGACCTGCAGCTACTACCACGGCATTTATGTGTCCAGCTTCGACTTCAGCGTGAAGAACAACCTGCTCTATCAGAACGGTGGCGCCGGCATTCACATGAATCATGACTGGGGCCGTGGCTATGTGACCAACAATACCGCCTTCCGCAACAAGATCGGCATTCTTGCCGAGGGTGCGGACTTCTGGAAGATTTCCGTGGCGGGCCCTGTTGCCATCCAGAACAACCTGGTGTTCGACAACGACCCGAATGGCTCGGCAGTCGGCAACGTTGCCGGCATCGGCGTGGTCCTGAAGGTCACGAACAACAACATCATCTCCAACAACTACGCCTATGGCGATCGCGACCTGGAGATCTGGATGGTGTCGGGCGGCGGCACGACGTCGGGCAATATCACCAGCGGTGCGCCCGGCTTCATGAACTATGTGAACGACGGCAGCGGCGACTACCGTCTCGCCAACACGTCGCCGCTGATCGACAAGGGCTTGTCCGGCAATGCGCCGCCGACCGATCTGGTCGGAACCACTCGCCCGCAAGGCAACGGCGTGGATATCGGGGCCTACGAGTACAAGCCCTGATGCGGTAGCGTTAAAACCTCGACGCTAAGCAGAACGCGGCCGGTGTTCCAGTACCAACTGGAGCACCGGCTTTTTTTCGCTCTCGCTACTCAATATCGAAAGCGATGCAGGCAAGACCCCTCCTATCGAAGAATCGTGCGTGCGAGATCGCGCATGCGCAACAGCCTTGAAGGCGTCTTGCTGATATTGAAGTAGGGAACCTGCCTGGCGCCGAAGGAATGCACGAAGCGCGCCACGGGCTCAATCATCGACCCTTCGAAATCGAAGCATTTGGTCACGCGAGCGGCATCCCGGATGGCGTGCCAGAAGCAGAGGCTTTGCGCACCGCTGTGACGCCATGCAGGATCGGCGCCGTTCATCAAACCGTAAGCGCTGTTCTCGTCCCACACCACGTAGCAGCCGGCATGTCGGCGTCCTTCCGGATCCACGCCGATGTAATACTTGCGACAGCCTTGCGTAGCGCAAGCCGTATCCAGCCGCCGAACGAAGTCGTCTGAATAGGGAACCGCCATTCCCTGGCGTTGAAATGTCATCCGGTTCAGGGCAAGAAAATCTTCCAGCGGCAGATCGTCGCGCACGGTGATCCTGTAGCGGTCGGACGCCGCCTTGCAATTCCTCCTGACATTGCCCTGGAACCCGGCCCACAGTTTGTCCGGCTGCTGCAGGTCTGTCAGCACAAAGGTGTAGAGCGTCGTCTGCTTGAATCCCTTCCAATAAAACGGCAGCCAGTTGGTATGGCTGTAGTGCCAGCTTTGATTGAAATAGTCGAAAGGAGGAAGCTGGTCGATCAGCGCCTGCATCAAATCCTTTTGCTGTTCCAGCCTGCGCGCATCGCTCGTGCCCGCTTCCATGGGGCGAAGCCACGGACCGAGCGTCTGCGTCAATGCCGGCTGGGTGAGCGCCTTCATGCCGTAACGGCGGCGCGTTACGTAGGGCATGGCGGCCATGATCTGCTTGCCGCTCTTTACGAGAACGACATTCCAGTTGTCGCTTCCGGCAGTCGCATCCAGCCACCACGCTCTGGAAAAAATCGGGATGGATGTTTCCTGCGCCGTCAACTCGCGATACAGATTCCTGGCGCTCTGCTCGTCAATATCCGTAGCGATAAGCCGCCCTCCCCTTCATGTCGTTGAATATGGTACCGGTCACCTTGCCGCCTGCCTGCGTCAGGCGCCTGACCGTTTCCTCGATTTCGTTGACCGTGCTGACCCCGTCTCGCACTACGTTGTAAATGGCGCCGGCGTGGGGCGCGATCACCATGGCGTCGGTGAATGCGAGGACGGGCGCGGTATCGATCAGGACGAAATCGTAGTGGGCAGCGAGGGAATGCAGCAGCGCGGTGAAGTTCTTGCTCGCCAGCAGATCGGC